>CAMYOI010000400.1 GCA_947259955.1 uncultured Gammaproteobacteria bacterium | reverse complement strand
CCTGTTCTTGGAATATGGGCGCGTGGACACCGATGTGGCTGACCTCAGGGTCGATATCATTACGCTCGGGTTTAAGTACGAATTCTCGCAGTAGCCTCGTTTCTAAGCGAGGCTACCTCGTGCTCACCCCTATTTGGCGGCGTGGTTTTCTCGATTCGGCCTTCGTCCGAGGGCGGAGAGTGCACCGATGAGGTGTGCGGGTTGATTATTGCTTTGGGCGAACGAAAACTATGGTGAGCGGTATCGACCGGCGCCCGAGGGGTTGCGCGAGGCGATCCAGAGCAAGTTTGGTTGTTAGTCGAATTAGCAGGCGAGTCCGACGACCCGCTCGAGGCGCGAAGATGCAAAGTCGAATGTGGGTCATTGGTGCCACTATCTACACGGCGGCGATCGTGGCATTACAGGCCGCCGATGGCCGGGCGGGCGTTGAATTGGGAGAGGACAGCGGCTTGTCACTTTTTGGCTTAACCCGGAAGTAGTGAAGTAGTCTGCGATCGGCTACTGGGTCGAAAGCGCCAGTTCGTTCAGATTCTGGGAACGTCTCCTTCGAGTATATTCCTGACATAGAATCCTCAAAATTTCGGCTATCATTGCGACCGCTTAAGGCCGTTAAACAGCCACTCGTCTTCGGTTATTCTGCGGTACTCAATAGGAAAACAGCCTATTGCCCCCTCAAATAATTTGCAAACAACCCCATCAAATAGCGTAATCACTCTCACCAGCGCCCCGACCGAGAGTATGCCGCCCGCGGTGCAGATCGTCATGCTTGCAGCGCCGACTACGCATTTCGTCAACCTCGCCCAGGCAGTACTTTTCCGCGGTGCCGACCTTTCCGTGGTCTGGCCGCAATTACTGGCTAACCTTGGAATCGCCGCAGCCTTCTTTCTGGTCGCATGGGCGCGGTTTCGCCGAACGGTTACACTTTCCTAAATACTCAGCGGTATCTGGGACCTGTTATCGCTACCGGGCGAAGCTGAGCGGTGACAATGCGTTGATTGCTGACTGGCCTTACAATACTGCGGTTCGAGCTTTAGCTTGTAAATGGATTCGCATTTTATATCGATGTTGGGATACACGCACACCATACAACGAATCTGTCTATCTTAAGGCGCTTCAACGTCGGGGTTCTCCGTTATTGAATCAGCTCTCATCAACAAAATAAGCTTGACGGAAGAACTCAGGGCGCGAAAGAGACAGTCAAGGAGCAATGTTGATCCTGTTACTCATAAGGTTCAATCTCATCCGCCTGCATGGTATAGCCTGCTGAAATCTCCAGAACCCCATCAAAGGCAGTCCATGGATTGGTTTTAGCTGTGGTCGAGATTGTACCTTCTACCCAAACGGGATCGTACAGTCCCTTGGTTTCGATACCCACATCGCTGTTGACATATACCATTTGATTGGGTGGCGGTGGAGGAACGTGGATACATGCGCCGACGTAGGGAACCAAGAAGAATTCGGTAACTTTCTGGCCATCAAACTCGATAGGCAAAACGTAACCCGGCATGCGAATGCTTATTCCGTTCAATTCTTCGACGACCGAACTCGCTTGATCCCGCCGCTTCTCCGCGATCTCGTCGCGTCGTGCCAGGAGCCCGTCTACGTCAACGCCTTTTTGATCGAGCTCCTTCTCCAGCGTCTCCGCCCGCTCGAGCATCTCCTCTGTTACATCCGAAGGATTTGACTTGTAGAATTCTCGCGTTCTTACGATCGTGCCCAAATCGTAGAGCTGGTCTTCCGTCAGTGCCTCGAATGGGTCATTGAAGTTGCTTGGTGGGACAAGATCTTCCCAGCCAATTTCTCGGACGTCCGCAGCGACTGCTGGCGCTAAGCAGACAAGGCACAAAGCTACGCCCAGCAATCTCACACTTTTGACTACCACCTTATTCATGCAACACCTCTCAATTCCAAATCTGTCAATGTTAATATACTGAGAGCAACGGCTACGTAGACGTCTCACAATTCATACGTTCAGATGCGGATGGTCAGACCGTCGGCCAGGGAGTTTCGGTACGCTCTGTAGGCCGGGATACAGCCTACTAACGTCCCTGCCAGCAAGACCAGCCCCAACAAGATCAGTTCATAGCCACTCGGCGGCCCCAGACTAATATAGACACCCAACTGATCCTGGATGATCAATTGTGATACCGCCATTAAGACATATAACAGCGCCAACCCCGCGCCGATTCCAGCCAAGGTTAGCACGCAAGCCTCACTGACCATCAATGCGAAGATATGTTTCTGCTGCGCGCCCACTGAGCGCAGTACCGCCATTTCTCGGCGACGCTCATTCAAGCTCGTTAATAATGCAACCAGCATGCCGCTTAGTCCGACCAGTACTACAAACACAGAAACCACCAGCAGTACTTGTTCCGCCATATTCATCACACCCCACAACTCAGTCAGCGCAACACCGGGTATGATGGCTAAAAGAGGCTCCTCTTTGTATTCATTGATGTCACGCTGCATTTTGAATGTCGCTATCTTCGATTTTAGGCCCAGCAAGAACGCGGTGATCACCTTGGGTGACAAATCCATTTCCCTTGCCAGCGCTGCTGGTACAGTAAGACCGGACGGGGGGGCGCCGGATTGCCAATCGATATGAATGGCCTCAATCCCGGTGAGGCTGATATGTACGGTTTGATCCACAGGGGTGCCTGTGGGTGCCAAAATCCCAACTACCTTGAACGGTTTGTCCGCGTGTTCGTGAAAACTGACTTTTCCGGCACCGTGCGCGATAACGATCGGGTCGTCCAGCCTGTAGCCTAATTTTCTCGCGACTTCGGACCCTATAACAGCGTCGTACAGGTCTTCGAAGGGCCTGCCTTGCTTAAAAGTTAGACTTCGGTCGCGTGCGTATTCGTAATGCTCGAAGTAGGCGTGATCGGTTCCCATGACGCGAAAGCCCCGGTGTGAGTCACCAAGAGAGATCGGTACGGACCACTCGACGGCTTCGTGTCGGGCGATATCTTGGTAACTTTCCCATGAAATATTGTTGGTGGCATTGCCGATTCGAAACACGGAGTACAAGAGAAGTTGAATAGAACCAGTGCGTGCTCCTACAATCAAGTCGGTCCCAGAGATAGTATTGGCAAATCCACTCTTGGCCTCGGTACGAAGTCGTTCCACGCCAATGAGCAGCATCACGCTCAGCGCAATCGATCCGATCGTCAAGAATGCAGTGAATCTCCGGTTGAACAGACTCTTCCAAGCCAGGGCGAGAACAGCCATATCTTTACTCAGTGCGCCCGATTGATCTTCTTTAAATCCACTACACGATCGAAGTAGCGCGCCAATCCACCATCATGGCTGACGAATATCAGAGTGGTGTTGTTTTCCTCGCACTCTTGCATCAGCAGTTTGATGAATGCGTCTCTCAGGTCGGTATCCAGAGCAGAAGTAGGTTCATCTGCAACGATAATCTCTGGGACGCCGAGCAACGCTCGGGCAACGGCGACGCGCTGCTGTTGCCCTACGCTTAAGTCTGCAACCTTTTTACCAATGAAAGCCTCGCCGCCAATCCCCAAATCGCCCAAAAGACGCAGTGCCTCGGACTCCGGGCCGTCCCGAGCAAACAGACGCCCCCCCCTTTTTCTAGAAAAGCGGCAAGGCAGAGTAACATTCTCGATCACACTGAGATAAGGGATGAGGTTGAACATTTGAAACACGAAGCCGACATGATCGGCACGGAAACAGTCCCGCTCGCCCTGGTTTAGTCTGGCTAAAGGCTGACCGAGAACTTCGATGTCGCCATGCTGTGGCTGCATGACGCCTCCGAGCAGGCCCAGCAACGTGCTCTTGCCGCTGCCACTAGGACCCTTAATAAACACGCGCTCCCTGGCACTGACTGTGAATTCTTCTAGCGACAGGACAGGGGTATGATGCGTTTGCCAGGCGAAAACGAGATCGTGCGCCTCAATAATGGGAGTTGACATCAGTTCCGTATGGGGAGGGATCAAGGCAAGATAAGTCGGGTTGAGTTTGGCGTCAACTCCACGCCTTTCTGCCCGCTCGGGGTAATGATTTGCGTCGTAATCTTCTCGTTCGCCGGGAAATACTTAAACAGTTCGACATCAATATGTGGCAAAGCGCCCATGTTCCCACATTGATACTCGTACTGGACATGAAACTCGGAGTGGGCGCCTTCGTCTTCTCCATGCTCTTCATGCTCGTCCTTGGCATGTTCTTCATGTTCATCGCTCTCGTCTTCGTGTTCAACCTCA
>CAMYOI010000399.1 GCA_947259955.1 uncultured Gammaproteobacteria bacterium | reverse complement strand
TTGGTGTGTACTACGGAGGTAAGACCCTCGATACCGCCATTACTCAAGTCAAGTTTCACCGCGAGCGCTTTTTGAGCTTCACCAAAGAACCACCGCTACAACTGACCTTACGCAGTTATATCGGCAAGATAAGGAAGCCATTGTTAGATATTCGGTCAAAGTCCTACAAACAATATCTCAACCCGGACATCAAGACTTATCCGCGTTGTCAGAAGTTCTCCGCCAAGCTGAGGGCAACCAGCGTCTTCGGATTACTGTATCCCTCGATCAGACACAAAGGCAGTGAGTGCGTAGCGTTTTATCGCCCTCCGGCGGTCGGTGTTCCTGTACAAGGCAAACATATTGCGATGCATTGGGATGGTGCAACCATTTCCGGCGTTTATGAATTGAAGAAAATGAGCCAATGACCATTCAAATGAGGCGGAGCCCACATACTCGTGTGGTCAAAAAACCCGTCGGTACTGAGATATCGACGCTATTTGATATAAAACCTACCTATCACAGTTGTGCTCCGCATTTATTATATCCATCTCGTTTTCGCGAGCAGGATAGTCTTATCGTAAGCGTCCTGCGAATTACCTCTTACCTGGTCAGACCGGAGCCGTCATGATGTCGTGATTGTCGACCAACTTACAGAGGATAGATGATGAGTTCGAGGCTGTCGAAAAGAGAGGACAATCACCAGCGCTGGCGTGAACGTATTCAGGCCTGGAAGCAGAGCGGTCTGATTCAAAAAGAGTTTTGTGAACAGCACCAGGTAGGATTATCGACTTTCCAACGGTGGCGCCGGATATTGGCGGTCGAGGTGAAACCAAAGGAATCGGCTGCAGTTTCTTTTCTCCCTGTGGGCGTAGTGTGTTCCGGTGATTCCGGTCTTACGGTGTTGGTCAATGATCAACTACGCATTGAAATCTACACCGGCTTCGATGCAAATACTTTAAAGCAGGTCATTGGGGTGCTTCAGGCCTGATGATTTCGTTTGGATCAAACACTCGGGTTTATCTGGCCACTGGTGCTACCGATATGCGTAAAGCGGTGAACGGGCTGATGGTATTGGTACAGGATGTCCTTGAAGAGGATCCATTTTCGAGCCATCTCTTTGTTTTCTGCAATCGGTTGCGGGATAGAATCAAGATTCTGTATTGGCACAACAATGGATTCTGGTTGTTTTATCGTCGCTTGGAAAAGCATCGGTTTTGGTGGCCATCGGCGGGAGAACAGGTAGGCACACAGATATCGACACGAGAATTGTATTGGTTACTGGAAGGGCTGGATATTACTCGAGTGCAGGCGTATAAAGTAACGAAGTATTCTTTGTTTTAGTGCCTTGATTTGCAGCTTGATGAGAGCGTGTTTGTTATAATCATGGCCCATGAAATCGACGGCATTTACGCTTTCTAATAATCCCGATCAGCTCAAGGCCCAGGTGATTGAATTGCGGGGAGCTGTCGAAGAAAAAGAGCAAGCCATTGCCGAGAAAGAACAGCGCATAGAACAGCTGCTGGACTATATTTTACTGCTGCGTAAACGTCGCTTTGGTGCCAGTGCGGATCGTCCGAACAAAGATCAGATCGCTCTGTTTGATGAAGCCGAACTGGAGCAACTGCTGGCGGACCTGGAACGACCAGAGGCTGTTGATGCTGAGCCGATGGCTCAGGAGAAAACACAAAGCAAACGGAAGAACCCCGTTCGCCGACCGTTGCCTGCTCATTTCAATCGGGTAGAGAAGGTGATCGACCTCCCGGATGAAGAGAAGGCTGCCATGGGGGATGACTGGACCTTCATGGGCTACGATATTTCTGAACAGCTGGCGATCATTCCCCGGCAACACTACGTGATCCAATACAAGCGCGCCAAGTACGTGCCGATCAATGAAGAGGTGGCTGGAGGCGAACAAGGCGTCAGGATTGCCCCCCGCCCGGATCAGATTCTCCCTAAATCCATCGCCCACAGCTCGGTGATTGCTGATGTAGTCACCCGTAAGTTCGTGGATGGACTGCCTTTTTATCGGCAGGAGGCGATTCATGCCAGAGAAGGGATTGATCTGAGCCGTCAGACCATGAGTGGTTGGGTGATTCAACTCCATGAACGGCTTAGGCCCTTGATGGCGGCGATGAAGCAGTTGTTGTATCAGGGCCCGGTGATACATATCGATGAAACCCGATTGCAGGTGCTGAATGAACCGGGCCGGGAGAATACCCAAGTATCCTATATGTGGGTGTATGGGGGTGGTGCGCCGGACAAACCGGTGATCTGGTATCACTATGCGGATAGCCGGAGTGGTGAAGTCCCCGAGGAATTTCTCTACCCAAAAGAACGAGACCCTCCAGGAGGAACAAGGTACTTGGTCACGGATGGCTACAGTGGCTATAACGCCTTGTCCAAAGCCCCCGGTATCCTGGGGCATGCAGCCTGTTGGGCGCATGTGAGGAGAAAGTACATCGAAGCGACCCATGGTCGGAAGAACACCGCTGCGGCCCACCAGATGGTGGCATTGATCCACAAACTGTATCAGGTCGAGCGTGCCGCCAAGGAGAAGACCCCACTGGAGCGAAAAGCCATCCGCCAGGTGCGGGCTGAACCGATTCTGGCCAAGATCAAGGTGTGGCTGGATGAGAAAGTGGTACAGGTGTTACCCAAGAGTCCACTGGGTGGGGCCATCTCCTATACCCTGGGGCTCTGGCCAAAGCTGACCACCTATGTTGAGGACGGGAATATCCCGATCGACAACAACAAGATTGAGAACGCAATCCGTCCTTTTGTTATAGGCAGGAAGAACTTTCTGTTCTCAGGCAGTCCCAGAGGCGCGAATGCCAGTGCCACCCTGTACACCCTGGTGGAGTCGGCCAAAGCGAATAACCTGGAACCCTGGGCGTATCTGAACTATTTATTCGAGAAACTTCCGGCGGCGAAATCAGAACAGGCTCTACTGGCTTTACTACCGCAGAATTTGAAAACGGAAGATCTGAAAGCTTAGGGTCAATCCAGTAGTTGCCCAGACGCATACGGTTGTCCCACCAGAGTACCTGCTACAACCCAACAAGAGCATAATCTTTGTATCAAGTTCAAACGACATAGCGTACAATGTCAGCACAAGTCCAGATGGGTCACGCTCGAAAGAGTTGCGACGAACGACGTTCAACGAACATCGAAATCGCGGGTGCTCATCCTTTACCTCCCACCCTCATTCAATACGGCCATCGCCCTCTGGGCGATCGATCCTGACACGTTCCAAACGGACTTAACTTCGCCCATCGGGCAGGAAGAATAAATGATAAAACTGATTCGGATTTATAGTGGGCTGGGGCTGCTTTTGCTGGCAGCATTCATCACACTTCCGGTTAGCGCCGATACAAACCTAATTCAAGACGGCGGCTTCGAACTGGCGCTTGTCGAACCCGATGACTTAAAACTGGGTCGCGCAGCCTACGGCGCCTGGACATCACCGACCCTGGGTGATTGTGCTGGCAGCTCTGAGATTTTGGGCCTGCCTCTTCCTCATGCACTGGGCGAACTCGGTGTGAACCCGCTTCCGGCGTATGAGGGAGATGAGGCGATGAATCTTAGCCCTTGTTTTGGTAGGGGTAGCGTAAGCAAAGTTTTCACAACCACGGTCGGGGCGAGATATCATGCTTCGCTCGCGGTGATTGGTGGAACGGTAACGGCCACTGTATTTAATGCCGGCCAGACCGACCTTAAGGTCGACTTCGTGGCGCCGGAGGGAAATGTACGGAGTACTGATAGCTACGAGTTTACGGCTACCCACACCACAACAACTATTGTTGTGCAAAATACGAGCCCTAAGACGAGTACTTGTTGTGCCTCAACCATCGATGATGTCCGGATTTTTTCCCTTGTCCCGGAGTTGAAGTAAAATTAGCCCCGGCAGCGACCCCGAACGGCACCAACCTCTACTCTTACTGCACGGCGGCTGATGAATCCGTTCCGTCATTACCTCGGACGACGCTATCGGTCACCGCCATGGAACGACAAGACACCGGTGCGGGAGGAGCTTTTCGGCGTCGGCCGGCTGGAGCAACACGCTGAGAGCCTTGCGGCCGCGCAATCGGTGACAACGACCCCACCAAGGGTCCTGTCTTTGCACGCCCGACTGAAGGACAACGCCACGGCGTTGCTTGGGGCTTATCGCGCGAGCGCCCTGCAACTGGAGAGCGGCCGCGGGGTGGTTCCTGCAGCAGAATGGCTCCTCGACAACTATCATCTCATCGAGGCGCAGAT
>CAMYOI010000398.1 GCA_947259955.1 uncultured Gammaproteobacteria bacterium | reverse complement strand
TGCAACCCACGGTGTATTCTCGTTGGTTGTGCTTTATCCTCGATAATCGCCCCCGCACGGCGTCTTTTATCGCCCCGCTCAACGCTTGAACGGGCGAGTTGTGGCGGGAGCCTGGTGTATAGACTGCCGCCAGGGTGTCCGAGTCACACACCGGCTCGCGAATCAAGCTGCGGATTATAGCTCGGCGTGTTGCGGTGTATCACCGTAGAGCGCTTGCCGCACGTGTTCTGCCAAACCGATGCCGGCGTCGGCGTAGACCAGAAACACCGCGTCGGCGCCCGCCCTTTTTATCGAATCGGCCTCATCGTCATACAGACAACTCGTCACGATGACCCCGTCGAAGCCTCGTTTACGAAGCTGGCTGGACACATTCTCCTTCGAAACGGTATCGTTCATGCTAAGTATCACCGCCCGCAAGTGATCCGTGTTGAGGCCCTGCCAGAATGACGGGTCCTCCGCATCAGCATAGAGAACCCGCCGCCCTTCCTGTAGATTCTGCTGAACCTTGCCGGGGTCGGTATCCAGACCGACCATGCGCTCGTTGTCGGAACGGAGGGAATCGTAGGCGGCTGCGCCCAAACGCCCCATGCCGATCACCAGCACCTCAGCCACACCCAGTGATACCGGCTGCTCGTCACGGTGCCGCTCATCCAGCTCCCATTTCATCAGCGCCGCTTCGTAACGCTCGTACAGCACCTGCGAAAAACGGTTCAGCGGCGCGGCGACGACGAACGAGATGGCTACCGCCAAAGCCAGTACCACCGTCCAGTCGGGAATGACCAAGCTGGCCACGATCAGCCCGAATTCACTGTAGCTCGCCAGGCTGAGACTGGCGAGAAAAGCGCTTCGCGCGCGCAGTTTGAAGCGAATCAACAGTAGAAAAAACATCAGCGCTTTGAGCGGGAGAATCAGCGCCAGCAGCAGCGCGATCCCGAGGGCCTCGAACGTCGGCAGTTCGGTCATGCCGATGTGGAGGAAAAACCCTATCAGAAACACTTCCTTGATGCCCCACAGCGCCTTGGCGACCTCCTGTGCGCGTGAGTGATTGGCCAACAGGGCGCCGAGCAGGAGTGCCCCCAACTCGGGGCTCAAGCCGACCGTCTCGAATCCGAGACCGCCCACCACCAGGGCCAGGAGCAGGCCGAACACGACCAGCAGTTCGTCGTGGCCGCTGACGTCGACCAGGCGATGAATGATGGGGCGGGCAACCGGCAGCGCCAGCACCAGAAATGCCAGCAGCGACGGGGTGTGACCGCCAGCCAGGCTTAGTACCGCCAGCGCGACCAGATCCTGTATGATCAGGATCCCAATGGCCACCCGGCCGTAGAAGGCGCGCAGCTCCCGTTTTTCCTCCAGCACTTTCGCCGCGACCACGGTGCTCGAAAAACTCAACGCCACGGCCAGGAACGCCGCGCTCTGCCAATCCAAACCAAACAGCATGAACACCGGTGTGAGTATCATGCAGGTCAAAGCCGCGTGCACCAGACTGCTGCCCATGACTTCCGGTTGGATGACGCTGCGCAGCCTCAATTTGAGGCCGACGGTGAAAAGTAGCAGCATGACGCCGAGATGCGCGATATGTTCCAGCGCGGCACCGCCGTCCAAACGCTGGCCGGTGTACACACCCAGAGCGTTCAGCGCAAATCCCGCGGCGAGATAGCCGACCAGCGGCGGCAGTCCGATGTGCCTCAGCGTCAGTCCGAGGACAAACGCGAATATGATCCACACGGCTTCCGTCATGAGTGCGGCGGCGGAAGCAGAGACCCAATTCGCCTCGTCAGTGTGCGACGGCCGCGCATGGCAGCGGCGGGCGGCGCCGTTCCGAAATCTCGAGACCGTGGACCTTCACCAGGCAATCCATCATGGTCCGCACGCTGCGCGATGTTTCCGGCGCCCGCCTGATTATCCCGTTATACTGAACGCCGTATCCGAACAGATCGTTGTCGATTCTGCGTATACGCCCGCTCTTGACGAATGATTCGGCGTAGTGACTCGGCAGGAAACCAACGTAACACCCGGATGAAATCAGCGTCAGGATCGCCTCTTGATCGTATGCTGTCGCCTTGCGTTTTAGATTGATTTTCTGGGATAGCTCCATGTTGGGTGAATCATATCCGAGCCCCGCGTAGTCGTGCTTGCGAATGTCATTCCAATCGAGGTTTGCGTGGTCGGTATCATGAAGCGGGTGCGATGGTGCGCAGTAGAGGTTCATGTTTTCCGTGAATAGCGGAAAATAATCAAGACTTCTGGAGCTTCGGTGATGAGAGGGCACGATGCCGATTTGAAAAGTTCCATCTATTACCCTCGGTTCAATCAGGTTCAGCGGGTGTACGTGCATCTCCAGCGTCACTTCCGGAGCCCGGCTGGCAAACGAACGCATCGCTTGGGCAATACGGGCCTTGGGATTGGTCATGGTTTTGTCACCCATGGCAACCGTTAAGTTGCCCGTGATCCGCTGGTGAAGATCATTCACCTCGGATCGAAACGAATCCATGGCGGCTTGCAGCCGTAATGTCGCGTCGTAGATCTTTTGACCTTCGGCGGTAACGGCGAAGCCGGCGCGCCCGCGGCGGCAGAGATTGAGGCCGCCCAGCCGGATCTCCAGATCCTTCAAATGGCGGCTGATTGCCGACGGGCTTATGTTCAGCTCCAGTTCCGCAGCCGCCATCCCTCCGCATTCGACAATCGCGCGAAAAATCCTCAACAGGCGGATGTCGAGGTCGTTCAGTTGACCGTGCAGCAGTCTGACTGACATCGGATCTTACGAAGTTGGGTGGTGTGGTTGTCTGCCCGAGCCGACGGCAGGGCGACAATACGTCTTGGAACCACGATCTGGTTGAATGCCGGCTGAGTCATTGAAACCTTCATTTTTCGGATTCTCCAACGAACTGAGGGCACGACGCGTTCGAGACCGTCGTTAGCTGTGGTGATTAGACCCTCCCCACCGGTCAGAAAGTCACGTCCGCCAGTAAATCGTTCAATCCACGCCGAAGTGACCCCGCCCGGCGGCTCGATAAAATGGGTTAGGTTGCGGCTGAGAGGGATTCATCCGCATCGAGAAGCATGTAAGCTTTCTCGAATCTTGCAATCGCCCGGTACAAGCGCATTTTTGCGCCACTCAGACTCGTGTCCAGCTGGACGGCAATTGCTTTAATCGAAAGATCTCGAAAGAAACGCAGCTTGATTATTTCCCGGTCTTTCGGTGTCAGTCGTCGCAGTGCGATATGCACGTCATTGCTGGTTTCCACCTGCTTGGTAAAATCGAGCATATCGACCGTGTGATTTAAGTATACGGTTTCGTCCAGGCTTTCGCAGACGCGGTGGCGGGCATGATGCGACGACACGCTGTAGCATTCGTTGCGAACGATTCGATAAACCCATGTGCGAAAACTTGACCGTCCCTGAAAGCGATTGATTCCCCGGTAAATTCGAATCAATACACCCTGGCTCGCATCCTCAGCCAGGTTTGCATCGCGCAAATAGGACACGCAGGCTCGGTAGATCATTCTCTCGTAACGGCGCAACAGCGCTGCCACGGCATCTTCGGACGACGGCCCGCGCTCTCGCGCCATGGCCGCCAGGTCTTCGTCTGTGTAGGACGTGCCGGCGTAAATCTCATGGCTGATAACCACACCGGAGCCAACGTTTGACATCGATACGCACCTCGTACATTGAAATCGAGTGCGTACGATATAACCGTCCCTTCAATTAATAAAACAAATTATAATTGTTTTTTTAATCAAATATTTTTGTTAAACGATCCTCCATACTTCGTCTACGTTGGCAAGATAATGTTCTCACCCCACATCCCCAGACCAACGCCAGGTGGAAAAAGTCACCCACCGGTGCCGGCAACGGCTGTGACCGCTTCCGGCCCGCGCCGCTGAGTAGACAGGGCAACAGGTGGTGAAATCATCCTGCGGTTGCGATGCATCGCGCCCGCGGGCTTGTCATTTCAGGCCGGTTGGATCAAACGGCGCCCGCGTCGAAAGAGTGAATTAAAAGATAAAAAAATAAGATTAAAAGCGCTGATATAATTCAGAAATATTATCAAAACGGAGAAGGGCAATGGACATTGAAACCTTTAGAACACTGCTGGAAGTCAACCGAACCCGGCATTTCGGCAAGGCCGCGGAAGAGCTCTTCATCACGCAATCCGCGGTCAGCGCACGTATCAAAAAGCTCGAAGAAAACCTGGGCGTCACCCTGTTGGACAGACAGCGCCGCGATATTCATCCC
>CAMYOI010000397.1 GCA_947259955.1 uncultured Gammaproteobacteria bacterium | reverse complement strand
TCAACCAGTCTTTGATTCCCATGCGCATACCTCAAAAACGCCGGCGTCCAGGTAAGCATCCGGCGACGGCTCCATTGTAAGCAAATGAAGGCAGTTACGAGATACACTTAAACATGTGTTTACTCAAACCGGCCTTGAGGGGACATATGCTGCGCCACCGGCGCGGCTACAGATAGATCAACGCTGGCGCAGATGTAAGGACCGTTCAGCAATATCCCGGTCTATAAGAGTCATCGCGCGACTGACGTTTTGTCGGCGTCGCCTGTCATCGAAGAAAATCTTTTGACTTAAGCGGCATCGGTAAAGGCTTCGCCCAATCCTATCAGTACGTAATATGAGGCCAGTTGCATTAACTGCTCGGTATCCAAGTTCCAGATTTCGTCATTGGCCTCTTCTAAATCCTGACTGATTCGTTCGAGTTTGGCAAGGGAGATCTCCTCTTTCTCACCCGAATGGGTAAACGAAGCGGCAAAGCCGGATTGGCTAATCTCGGTTCTGATCGAAGATCCGATAGTCCGACCTGTTACGGCCGCGAAGTAATCTTCGTCTTAACCTGTATTGCTATTACTCGCGATAAAATCCCACTTCCGCTTCGTTGCCAGAGGCCGCGGTGTGTATCGTACGTATTACGGGTGGTGAAGTCCCTATTTCGACCGGACTCTTCGGTTTGTGCTCCTGTTGTATTTTCTTTTGAACAACGACACTGCGCTTGCAACAAAAATAGCAAGACTAACCAGCAAAAGCGGACAAATCACGAGCAAGTCAATTCGAATATTCGCATAAGGTGAAACACCATATTCGAAATATCCGTAAAAATAATGCCAACCCAGAGACAATGAGGCTCAAGTTCTATCGCCTCAACAATAAAAATACAGTGGCAATCAAAGGTGAGAGAAGTGTAATCACGAGAACGGGTATTTGGATGGCATCATCCCGAGGCTGTCTTGGACTTTGAGCTTTCCATGTTCGTTTCATACGCTCGTATTCACTACAGCCACTGGACCAAACATTTTAATGAATGATCAATTTTTTAGCACGCAATGGTTTCATCATTTTCATAGCAAGTTGCAAGTTACCCCGTTCATTTTCCAACAAGGCCAAGTGAATACATCCTGCGTCCTCGCCATCATTGCATGCTTTATTGCACGATATATACACGGAAGCATAATTGTCGACTTCACCACTTATCGTGGTCACGGCTCGGCACGAATTGTTCCGAAGGTTAAAAAGCGTTTTTTCCGCTTTTATAAAACAAGCTTTTTCACGTTCGCATGACAGGTTTAAGATTGTAGAATCCAAAAAACCCATTTGTAGGGCAGTCCTTGGTTAACTCCAAAGTGGTCGTACAACCGGTGGTGGTGAACGCCGAAATATTTCGCACTGACCGACTTCGCGGTGGATCCGCTCTACAAAGTCTTAACCACCCGCGATGGTTTCAACGTCCATGAAAATTGGCTTTTCGCCGTGGCGCGCAACCAGGTTTTCGAACATATGACGGGGGTACCCACCAGCGGCTTCACGACGATAACTTAAGAAATTCCCCGCCATGACCGTTTGTCAGATCGCGATGGAGATCCGGCACGGTTCGATAGTCACTGCAGGGGCTTCAGTTCTCCCAGCAGGGTTGGGATGAGTTCTG
The DNA here is from genome assembly GCA_947259955.1 of uncultured Gammaproteobacteria bacterium. Classification (GTDB taxonomy): domain Bacteria; phylum Pseudomonadota; class Gammaproteobacteria; order Arenicellales; family JAANXG01; genus JAHEKE01. The sequence goes on along the minus strand of CAMYOI010000397.1, from coordinate 5,223 downwards.
ACACCGTGGGGTGAATATGGGTGGCGCGCAGTATGGTTGTATAGGGATCTTCCGCATACATTATGTCGAGCAGAGAATGGACAACTTCGTCGCCGCCGATGCCGAATATAGCCGCACCGAGTATTCGATCGTTGTCGGCTTCCACCAGAATCTTCATAAAACCGTCGGTTTCGCCGCGCTCGCGGGCGCGACCAACCCGGGTCATGGGCATCTTTCCGATCAATACGTTTTTTCCCGATTCGCGGGCCTGCTGTTCGGTCATGCCGATCCGTCCCAGCGGCGGGTCGATGAACAGGCCGTAGCACAGGATGCGATCCGATACCTTTCTCGGATCGTTGTCAAACAGATTAGCCGCTACGATCTCATAGTCGTTCCACGACGTGTGCGTAAAGGCGCCGCGTCCGTTGACATCGCCCAGTGCCCAGATGCCGGGTACACTTGTGCGGAGATGCTCGTCGACCTTGATAAAACCCCGTTCATCCGTTTCTACACCGGCGGCATCGAGACCCAGATCATCGGTGTTGGGAACGCGACCCACCGCCAGTAGAAGATGACTGCCGATGATCTCCGGCGCACCGTCCACACAATCGACGTTGACCGCGATAGCGCCTCCATGGGGTGACCCCGCAATGCACTTGGCGTTGAGTCTGAACGCTACCCCTTCGCGCTGCAGAATTTCCTGCGCGGCCATTGATACGTCCGCGTCGTCACGGCCGATGATGCGCTCGCCCATTTCAACTACCGTGACCGCGCTGCCGAAACGACGATACATCTGAGCGAATTCCAGACCTATGTAACTGCCGCCGATGATAATCAGGTGTTCCGGCAGTGTGTCCAGCTCCATGACGCCCGAATTGGTCAGATAATCGACTTCCCCAATACCGGGAAGGTCGGGCACGAACGCGCGGCCGCCCACATTGAGAAAGATTCTCTCCGCCTGCAACTCGACGTCGCCGATGCTGACCCGGCCGTCTCCCACAAGCCTGGCATGGCCTTGGTACACGGTGAGCCGTTCCATCCCGTGCAACCAGTCGGTAACGCCCTCATTGGACTGCCGAACCACCGCGTCTTTACGTGCTTTTACCGCAGCCATGTCGACATGGATATCACTGTCGATGCGCACGCCGAAGTCCCGTGCGCGCCGCGCCATGTGGGCGGCACGGGCACTGGCGACCAGTGTCTTGGTCGGAATACACCCCACATTGACACAGGTCCCCCCGAACAGTCGGCGCTCGCAGATCGCCGTTGTCAAACCCTCCCGGGTCAATCGTTGCGCCAGGGCCGGACCGGATTGACCCGTTCCGATTATGATTGCATCGTATTTCTGTATCATTATTCCAACCTCCCGCTGGATCAGTCCAGCTTAACCATCATTACCTCATATGGCCAACAGTTTGCCTGCAAGATTCCATGTGCTGCTCGCGTATCCGTGGTGGGGCGGTTCTCGATCTCTTCTTCGAGACCGAGATCGCATCTACGGTGAGATATTACGAAGACCAGTGCAAAGTTTGAATATTGGCCAAGTCGTTATTGCGTCCCGTTCACCGGGGAAAAATCCATAAGCTGAGGACGTAATCGGCAGCCGCCGGCGAGAACTTCTAAATCGTGTCGTCAGCCTGAATGAGTGACACCTCAACGGACTGCTTTCGAGTTATCTGAATTAATATCGTCGTTGGCGCAACCACCGATCCTTGGATATGATCGAATAGAGTAGCTAACCGGCATATTTGGTTGACGACCGATCTGCGCCACTCTACCATAACCGATGTTATGCCTGACATCAGACAGACCGTGCGATACGACCAAGGCGTGTATCTAATGCAGATTCCCCGGAGCCTAGGGTTAGCATGGACCACCGGCGGATAGTCAGAATTAAATGCTACACATCTGCGGTGGTGGCAGCGCTAGACTTTCTAAACGCTGCTTTTCGCACCTATAGCCCCCGCCTGTCATAGGCACTTATATGTACGAGTCTTTTTTTGGGTTTCGAGAGAAGCCATTTTCAATTCTGCCTGACGCCAGTTTTCTTTACTTAGGCCATCAACACCGCGTGGCCCTAAGCATGCTCGAATACGGGGTGGCAAATGATGTTGGCATTACGTTGATAACAGGTGAAATCGGTTGTGGTAAAACGACACTGATTCGGCACCTCCTTGACAATATGGACGGTAGCATCAATGTTGGTTTGATCAACAATACTCACCGATCGTTCGGCGAACTCCAGCAGTGGATCTTGCTTGCATTCGATTTGGAACATCGTGATAAGAACGAGGCAGAACGACGCCAGGCCTTCATTGAATTCTTGATGTGCGAATATGGGAAAGGGCGCCGTACGGCTCTCATCGTAGATGAGGACATAGATAAACATCCGGTACTGCGGTTAATCTTGGTCGGTCAGCCCCAGCTCCGCGCCACACTGGAAGGCGGGGACCTTAAGCAGTTCGTTCAGCGAATAGGTTCTGAATATCACCTTGGTGCGCTCAGTGCGGAGGAAACCGGTGCATATGTCCGGCATCGGATCGATGTGGCGGGCGGCAACCCGTCATTGTTTGAGGACGAGTCATTCCCCGTGGTGCATGAATTAACTGGAGGAATTCCAAGACTGATTAATATATTGTGTGACAACGCCCTGGTATATGCGTTCTGTGCGAATCTAAAGGGAGTAAATCCGCGCATCGTTCAAGAAGTGATACGTTATAAATCGGAGCTATTCGACTGGCGCTCGGTTTCGGAAGGCGAGGCAAATGAAAACCCGGATGTTGCTGACGTTGATCTGTGGATATCCTCTGGGGACGAAGTTGATTCAGCGACGGGTGGGAATCCCTTCGTGGCCTCTGACAGCGCGGTTAATGGGCGCCCACCACCTTCGAATACCCGCCGGGTAGCAGAAGTTACGCCACCACTGGACGATGATCGTCGTGACCCAGCGGGGGAAGGCTCCATCGATGCGTCCGCCATTGGCACGCCAAGTCCCGTGACCGAAGAGAACACCCATAAGGTCGCGGGCACTCAGGTGAGTGAATCGACATCAGAAGAGAAGCGAAGACATGAACGGGCAGCGGTGAATATATGTGCACGGGTGCGAATCCCGTTGAATTCGGATCGACGTTTTTTGGACGAAAAATTCAAGCTCACTAATCTATCCCTGAGTGGCGCCCGTGTGACAGGCTCGCTGCCGTTAAGTCTGCGAGAGAAACTGGAAATTTCCTTGCCCGCGGGGAACGGAATGAACATCTTAGTGGGGGGCAGGATAGTGCGTGTCGACCGCGAGCAGGAAGACCATGCAGCCGCAGTTCGTTTCACCCGGGTATCGGACCAGCTATTGCTGTCGCAAGTGCTTTCCATCTTGCTGGCTCGACCCGAAACCCCTAGAAGTTATGATGAATCCCGTCAGCGGTCATTGATATCGCTAGCAGATCGATCTTGAATCGATAGAGAAATCTAAGCCACTTCTTCACGTCCCCCATTACCCTTGCCAACGGCGCGCGGATGTCGAATTGACGATTATGCCGCTAGCGGGAACTGGACCAAGCCATGGCAATGCGACTGCCAATGGAGACCATCGATTTCAATGCCTATCGTTGGCAATAACATTGCCGCGGCTTATATCAAAGCCCAATCGCCGCTTGATGATTAATTGGCCAACGACCGCTCGGTATTCTCCAAAGCAGTCGTTGTGTCTACTGGCCGCATTACGCCTGAGCGCCGGCATGCCCTAACGCCGGAGTTTACGGAGCAAAATTAAAGTTGTGCAGGAATAATCGGGAGTCCTCAGTCCGGCATCTATTTTTCCTGTTGCCATGCATCCAGTACGTGGCGTGCTGATTGGCTGGCAACCCTAACCTGTTCGTCGTGATCAGGACGCTTGGCAGTCAATTCAACGACATATCCGTTGGGGTCGCGGAAATAAATTGAATCAATAAACCCGTGGTCTGAAATCCCGCGAGTCTCGATGCCGGCAGATCTACCCTTTTTAAACATCTTATGCATATCTTCCGCTTCAACCTCTAGGGCTATATGCAGATCAAAATCATGCTGCTGCTTAAAATCAAAAGGCATGTCCGGCGCCTCAAAAAAAGCCAGGAACGAGCCATCATCCATTTGGAAAAAAGCGTGCAGTGTTTTGGTTTGGCGACCGCTCTTGGTCTGCTTGATCTCGAATGCATTAGCCAACGGCAATCCAAGAAAATCTTCATAGAACTCTCGCGTCTGTTCGGCATCACGGCAACGATAGGCATTGTGGTGTAGTCCCTTTATCATAAAGCCCTCTTAGTGAATGGTCTGCTGAGTAGTATAGGATACACCTAGAGGCCTGTCCGAGTATTCATGCACCCGCCGCGAAAGCGGGAGAGCGGCGGATTTAGAGCGATTAACGCACGCGATTATAGCAGGCTGCGAGGAAGGTGTTGTTGTACCGCATCGGGCAGCTAACGGCTAATCAGAGTAGAAAGACGCTAATCGGCTTCCACCCAAATTCTAATCGGCTTCCACCCAAATTGTACTTTTCTGTTTTCGCTTATATCCTTAAGGCTATGCTGCGGAAAAAACATAAAGCGGAGTCGGGTAGGTTATATGGTTCTGAATGACGACACTCCTTTTCAGCGCAGCGGTGAAAGCTGCGCTGTCCTTCGATTTACACGGCGAGATATTTGCCGCGGTTGAGGTGACAGCCAAGTTTCGGACAGGCAATAGCGCATAAGATATGGCAAATTGACGTACCTCCGTGGTCACAAAACGGGCATGTAGTCGCTGGGGAAATAGAACATGGACATATTCGGATACGTATTATTGGCACTGATTGTGGCGGTGATTATCTATGCCATCGTTATTTACAACCGGTTGGTTAATCTCAAACACAACGTTACCAAGGCTTGGAGTAACATCGACGTGCTGCTCAAGCAGCGCCACGACGAACTACCGAAGTTGATAGCCACCTGCAAGGAATACATGAAGTACGAGCAAGCAACGCTCGAGAAAGTTGTCGACGCCAGAAGCCGAGCGGCCGAGGCACGATCTGCCGGCGATATTGATGCACTCGGCGCTGCAGAGGGCGCACTTCGCATCGGTCTTGGCCAGCTGTTCGCACTGGCAGAGGACTATCCTGACCTCAAGGCCAATGAGACATTTCAGCATGTGCAGGGACGCATCACCGGGCTGGAGAACTCAATTGCCGACCGGCGCGAGTTTTACAACGAATCGGTCAATCTCAACAACATCGGCATC
>CAMYOI010000396.1 GCA_947259955.1 uncultured Gammaproteobacteria bacterium | reverse complement strand
TTGAGCTTCCCATGCCCAGCTTTATACCCGATTATCCCCGCTGTGTCCCGTACTATTTTTAACAACGACTGTAAAGATGGGTTAATCGAATATTTACCCCACAGGCATCATAAACCATTGATTCAGCTGCCTTTCTGGTTTCGAGCGTCACTTAGGGTCGATCAAGGACCTGGGTCGGCTTCGACGACATTTCGTACAATAACGAAATATCGTAGTTGTGGGTTAGCTCTGTCTCAACCCGGTCGGTGGATTCCCAATTTCGCCATTTTTGAACGCAACGTGGTTGGCTTTAGCCCCAACAGCTCGGCCGCACCCTGCTTACCGCTGATTCGCCAACTGGTTTTCTCCAGTACACCCTCAATGTGCTGCTTCTCCAATGCTTGAAGCGTGAGCGGGCTGGACGCAGCGTTGCCACGGTTTTTTTCGGCCAAATCCACTCGCAGGACTTGGTCGTCGCTCAGGATCATCGCACGCTCGGTAACGTTTCTAAGTTCCCTGACGTTGCCAGGCCAATCGTAACCCTGCAGCGCGTCAATGGTAGATTGGGGGATGTCCGAAATCTTTTTCCCCATCTTGTCGTTGAATTCCTGAACGAATGCCCACAGCAGGACCGGGATGTCATTAGGTCGTTCGCGCAGCGGCGGCACCTCAATCGGAAACACGTTCAGACGGTAATATAGGTCCTCGCGAAATCGCCCGCCAGCGATGGTGTTTGCAAGATCCTGGTTGGTGGCCGCGATCACCCGTACATCGACCTTGACCGTTTGACTGCTACCCAGCCGTTCGAACTCGCCTTCCTGCAGGACCCTCAGCAGCTTTGTCTGCAGCTCCAAAGGCATCTCGCTGATCTCGTCCAGAAAAATAGAAGACCCGTTCGCCAGTTCAAAGCGGCCGATCTGTTTGGACAAGGCCCCGGTATAGGCACCCTTCTCGCGGCCAAATAATTCGGCCTCGACCAGGCTGGCGGGGAGCGCACCGCAGTTGACCTTGACGAGGGCGCGTCCGCTGCGCTCGCTCCGATTGTGGATCGCCCTCGCAATCAGTTCCTTACCCGCGCCAGTCTCACCGGAGACCAACACCGTGGCGTCGGTACTCGCGACCCGTTCTACCTGCCGCACCACGCCCGTGATGGCTTCGCTGTGACCCAGTATTCCATACCGCGAATAATCCGCCGATATCTCGTGCTTGAGATAAACGTTTTCCGCCTGCAGTCGTTTTTTTAATATTCTGACTTCGTTGTACGCCTGCCGAAGCTGCAGGTCCGCCTGCTTGCGTTTGAGCGCATTAGCGACAATGTCGCTCGCCAGGCGAAGGCGCAAGAGTGTTTCATCCGACCAGACTCGCGCTTGGCGGATCATATCGAAACCTAAATTGCCGATTACAGACCGATTGACCATCAACGGTACGACCGCCGAGGACTCGATGCCGGTTTGCTTCACATACTCCCGCTCGTTGACCGCTTGTTCCGGCAATTCATCCACGGATGTAAAAACAATTGGTTGACCACTCAGTATCGTCTTTGTGTACCAAGGGACATACCCGCTCAACACCAGTTCGAATATAAATCCATCTCTCCGGATTCCCGGCGCCGTCCACATGTGCGTCATCCGGAATTCCTTTTTATCATCCGAGAACTGGTCCACGAACGCCCGGTCTACCTCCAAGTACTCACCAATGACGCGCAGAGCATCGTTGATCCGATCATCAATTTCTTCTACGGGCAGCGCGATGAATGTCGCAGACAATTTCGACAGCATCTGCTCGAACTCGATCTGATGTATTAACGCTTGGGCCTGCGACTTCATTGATCGATCGCTGCGCGAACGATTCAAAGAGTTCGCAAAAATTTCCCCCAACAGCTGCAGACGCCGGACGACAAGCTCTGGCCACCTCACTTCATGATTTATCGTGTTCAGCACGAGACAGGCAGCGAATGAACCGGCGACCGCGACCGGTATCCACACGGCGGATTTGATACCTGTGCTACCGGCGATCGTTCTCTCCTTTTCCGCCCCCTCGGGGAAGTCGGCTAGACACGAAATTACGACTGGCTCCAGTTTGGCAAGCTCCTGGGCAATCCACGGCGCCGACTCGTACAGGTCGAACTCGGTAAAATCCAGGTCGAAATCAATGTTGGGGCGGAGCCACTGATGCGTATGGACGATCTGTCCGGATTTCTCATCCAATTGCATGAACGTACTCAGATCGGACCCCGTGAACTCGGATGTTTTCGCCAACGCTTCCGATATCGCCACATCCATCTGCGAGTAATCAAGGCCAATAAATTGCGCCGAAATCTCCGATACCAGGCTTTCAAACGGCACCGCCCCTTCGAGTTCCGCTTGGTCGAACTCGGAATGGGTGGTATTGGATTGATTTTCGTTTAGAAAATCTTGGTTCATGTCTAAATCGGTGAGTTCTGTGTTGTCCACTAGCGTGAGATCACAGCCTAGCATTCATGCACAGTGCGACCAACAGAAATTGACGATATTTCGTCACTTTGCGATTGCATGCGGAATTCAGTAACAGAATCAATGTTATATGACCCGAACCCTTCTCCACATGAGGCTTATGAGCAATCTCAGTCAAGCAGACAGGATCCGCGGCGAACCATAGATATCACTCAACCCTGGTGCGCTCCTCTTGTCGCAAACCCGGGTCTCCGCCTACTTCACCGTCTAGGGTCAACACCAGTAACTGACATCGCAATGCGTCATAGCTGTGACGAGTAGTCATGAGACTCAAGAATAGAGGCCAACAACGCAGGAGCACTCAGTCGTCAGGCTGACTCGACGGGTAAGTTTCGTCGATTGTCCAGAAGTTGAAGCCCCTTGGCAGCATCGGACGCCCATGCTCCGCGCCGGGTTGCATCTCAAAGCGAATGGACAAGATCAAATCGGAACTCGCGGCCGGACTGGAGTGGAAGTACCCATGACCAACCGGATCGGACTTGCCTTGAAGTTCGATAAAGGTAATGTCCGAAACCTTCTTAAGTGATGCGGCCTGCTCCGGAGAAAGATTTGTTGGTTGTAGACGCCCCATGCGCGCAACACTGCCAAACAATCGCTCCGCAATATGGATCGCCTTGTCGTTCTGCGATGTGTAAATCGTAACCTGCCCCAGGCCCGACTCGAGGTGTTCCGCGACTACGCGCTGCAGAAGGACTTCAAAATCCACATCGGGCGCCGCCAGGATGAGATTGCGGATACGAAAACGCTGGCGAGGGTCATCACCCTCCGCCAGCGCCTCGAGAAATAGCTCCCTGAGCGCCGTAACGGCGACGTCGGCGCCGCGGCTGTGGGCGACGACATGCACCTTGTCGAGCTCGGGCAACGCGGCCAAAGATTTCAAGAAATTCTTCAAGTGGAAGATCGTGAACTCTCCCGATTCCCGGTCATAGGCATAGCCGCCCGGCCCTCCATGACCCGCCGGCCAGGTGTACAGGATCGCTACGTGTTCGCGCCCCAGGAAATGCCATAACTCCGCCAGTGTGAAAGCCGCGTCGTCGAAATCGTTGTTGTAACCATGGATGAACACCACCGCTTCAGCCTTGGGCGCGAGCAGAAGGCGCCGGCCCAGCTCTGCGTGCAATTGTGTCTCGGTCTCTCGTGCGGCCTCGATCGATGCCGGGTCCCGCCGGATTACACCATCAACCAGGGCGGCTGGGAAAGGCACGTTCGGAAACCGGCCCAGCTCTTTGATCCGCCCCATCCGGAGCTTTGTTGATCTCGTCCGCTCCCTTGCGAGACTCAGCTCTACCAGTTCCTCCCAACTTATATTTTTCCCTATCTCTACGACCGCCGAACCGAACGCCAGTGATGGAGAACGGCCGAACCCGTAAAAGAGTTTCTCATTGTCATTCTTCTCCGGCCCGCGGTCGGTCACATACAGGAGATCCACCTTATTGCTCTGGAGTTTCGCAGGTACATCTTGATAGATCTTTGCTTGCTCAGCACCGACGTATACATTCGGTGTCGGCATCAGGCTCCGCCCGGCACAACCGGCCAGAGACAGGACGCTCAAAACGGCAAGAGTATATGATACCAATCGCATGATTTGTGAATAGTCGTCTATTCCTCAAGTATGCTACTGGGCACGTGACTTGTACACGGGTGAGATTCCGACGGTAGGTTAAGAGTTCAGAATTGCCAACTAATTTGGCTTAGAGCTTTGTTTTCATTACATCGTCTCTTGTTTATCGGTATCTTGCTTGCTAGTTGCGCTCTGTGTCGTATGTCTCTGCGTTCCATACGTTATTGTATAGA
>CAMYOI010000395.1 GCA_947259955.1 uncultured Gammaproteobacteria bacterium | reverse complement strand
TATTATCACGAGGATCGTTGTCACTTGGGTCTGGACAAGGATGCGCCACACCAACGATCCGTGATGCCACGACAATCCTCAACGGCCAAAGTTGTGGCGCTATCACGTGTAGGCGGATTACATCACCGTTACGAATGGCGCGAGGCGGCCTGAGACGGTGTTTACTTGCGGGACTAACCGTTCGCGGATGAATAATGACGAGCGACAACCGTATTTTCCCCTCTGAAAAATTCCTGTACCCGCGCGAATAGGAATTCTCCACCCACGGGCAGGATGTCATGTCAGATGCAGTTCTTGCCTGGCAAGTAACAATTTATTATCCCACTTTTTTCAGCGGCGACACCTTGCTGTGCGAATCCATGGCATGCCAGAGATCCCAGTCGCGTTGCAGATTCAACCAGAATTCAGGGCCAGTCTTGAGCGCCTCACCCAGCGCAAGCGCGGAATCCGCGCTGACCTGACGACGGCCGTTAACCACCTCATTGACGCGCGCATAGGTCCAACCGAGGTGCGAAGCAAAGGCTTTCTGGGTCATGCTAAGGGGTTCCAGAAACTCTTTCAGCAGCATCTCGCCAGGGTGTGTGGGAGGGCGTTTCTTCGGCAGCATCTCATTCACCTAGTGGTAGTCGATTACTTGTACATCCAGTGCATCCTGACCTTGCCAACGGAACACAATGCGCCATTGATCATTGATCCGCAGGCTCCAGAATCCCGCTCCATCGCCCTTCAATTTCTCCAACCGATTACTTGGTGGAATACGTAACGTATCAAGTGTCAGAGTCGCGTTGATCTGGTCCAACAACCGTCGCGCCTTGTCGTGCAACTCACGCGGTAGCTTTCGTGCCTGGCGACTGTTTATACCATCGTAGATATCCTGGGTCGTCTTGTCCGCCAGGTTTTTCAGCATAAGAAAAATATATCGTAAATCGATATACATATCAACCAGCGCAATTTATTCTGGTATGAGTGCGCGACTTCACAAGCCCGACCAACTGGTTTTTAACCAGATAATCTATGTCTATGCTGGTCCAGCGAAAGTTTGCTCCCATACTTGCACGGCAATTGACTGGACTTTGCCTGTAATCGGCGGCATCTTCACAGCACAGACGCCGCAAGAGACCACTTTGCGGGCATCGGAACACAACGAAAACCATCGACGCCAACAGGTGTCGGCGGTCGAGATGATGTCAAAGCGCTTGGGCTACGCCGCGCGTCTCAATGCGACAATCGGCAGGTGGTTCCGGCCCCAATAATAACCCACATCAAGCTGAAGCGAGCCCCGCAGTCGCTCGCGGCTGGCGTCTGCGGAGAGGCACACCGTGCAGTCCGCGGCCATCTCACTCGCGGCTCGAATCGCGGACGTTGACATGCCGGCGAGAGTCCATGATACACCTCATGAGGCGTCTTTCGATCGAGCGCTGAGTGAGGTCGCTCTTCATTAAACCAGTGCGCATGCAAGGTCAGCTCTCGGCAGAAAGACTCGCCATGAAGCGGTACACGGATGACGTGAGTGCATTCGTTCTTCAAAGTCAGGATGAATCGTTCGACTATCGCGATACTCCCATGTTGGCCAACGGCACCGAACCGGGATTTGATATTATGTCGGTCACACCAATGTTAGAACGCATCGCACCGGAGCTGTTGGCCCTTATCGCAGATGAGGTGTTTCGGTTTGGCTCTGGCGTTGTGAATGGCGCATTCGAGGAAGTGCGAAACCGATACGGATGTGGGGTTGTTCCTGAAGGTTTCAATACCCATCACGCGACGCGAGTAATGGTCGATGATCACCACCGCCCACCAGCAAAACGGCCAGCATTGGGGTAGTGCGAACGGCAGCCACGAAGCCCAAAAGCCTGCCGATGTCGGAACTGTGTTGAGATCGGCATGCCAGACTTGGTTGGGACGATTGGCGGTCACGAAGCGAGTGCACGGCGCCGCATCCTCAGGGGCAGACTGTGGCTCTTCTTTTAAGATCCATCCAACCGTGGTCACCCTCAGATGCAGTCCTGCCCGGCATAGGGTCTCGGCGATCTTGACCTTGCCCATGGCCGGGCTTAGGATTTTAAGACGTTGCACGATGTAGCGGACGAAGTCCGGGAACTTATTCACCGCCTCGCGCAGTTGCAACAGTGCATCGGGACCTTGTTCATTGATGCGCTTCATCCACGATGTGACCGTGCCCGAGGTGACCAGGAAGGTGTCTGCCGTTTGCTTGAGCGACCAACCTCGGGCGGCTCGAAGCTCGAGGATCGCCATACGCTCATGGGGTCCGTAATGGGGCCGTCGTTGTGGTGGGATCTGTGTGGTACGAGTGTCCTAGATGCGGAGTTCTTCGTGCAGCAGGGCGCACTCCTCAAGCAGCCGGTCGTTCTCTGCTGCGAGTCGCACGCGGGCGTTGATGCTGTCGGCGGCCCAGGCACGCGCGTATACGATGGCGTGGTGTGCTAGCGAGATAACGTGAACGACCGCCGACTTCACGCAGCCCGGCCAGCCCTTGGGGAACGACAACTGATTCAGAACCTTACGATCCGGAGACGAACCGAAAGATTCGGTGGACCAGCACACCCACCTTGGCTATGAGCCATCGCTTAACTTGACAGTACCAGGTTCAGATACCTGTAATCAGCACATCCAACGCATTGATGATGTCCGTACGGTGTTCTTTCAGCGATGTGACGTGGTTTGCGAGAGCGCTTTTCGATATACCTGCGAGTTCGGCCGTGGATAACAACACGGTGGCGTCTTCGATTTCAAACTCTGGATTCAGTCGTGTGATAGGCTGGTTCGACTTTGAAATCCGAATTAACGGAATGACCACACGGGTAGCGATTGGATCCAGCAGATCGCTTTGGACATCGACTAAATAAGGAATCGATCTTCGGGTCTTGGGGTTGGGATTCTTATAGACGTCAAACTGGGCCATCAGAAGCGCCGCAATCCATCACTAAACACGCCATCGCGCTCAATCCGTGTATTGTATTTCTCTATCGCAGAAGCGTTTTCCTCTAACCACGCCTCACGCTCAGTGTCACGTAGCACTTCAATAAGGTGTTCTTCGAGTAATCGCGATAAATTCAGTTTTCTGGAACGTGCCTGTCGTAATAAATCCTCGTTAACCGATAGATTGGCGGGTTTTTTGGGGGCTTTGGGGTCGTATATTTTTAGCGGCATAAACTGGCACTCTCATTGACATCCAAAGCTCATTATATACTGTAGGTATGCGCTTTGCCAGTGCGTATATCATATGCGCATAATGAATAGGCTCTTACTTGGTGTGCGGAGGACGGCGAGCAAGCACATCAAGCTGCGGGTGTCGAATTATAGATTATGCCGCGAACGGGAGCTGTACCAACCCATGGCAATGTGACTGCCATCGGAAATCATCAATCTTCGCACACTGAGTCTCCGGTTGACCGGCCACCTCGGCTGGTGTATCTCTTCCAAGCGAAGCATGAACGCGTTCCTGATTGTAATAATGTGGGAACTAACCGAGCTTTCTCTCGAGATCAAGCGTATTCCAAAAAAGCATCTGATCAAGATATTCTCTTCGAATTGTTCCTATTAGGCGTTCTACAAAGGCATGAGATACCGGAACTTGGGGACCGTCTTGATATCGTCAATCTCAAGCACGCGCAGGTTCGCTGTCCACCGGTGATATTCAAATATTGGATCGTTGTCCAAACTCAAGTATCCAGGCGAGGATTTCCCCGCTATGACTTTGTTGAACATCTGGCACAGGATCATGCCGTTGACGTTGCCGGCGTGAACCGCGAATCCGATGGGTCGGAGAGTAAACTGATCCATCACCACCAGAGTCCAACGGCTCTTGAGCGTAATCGACTCGCAGCGAAAAAGGTCCGCGCTCCAGAGACTGTCTTTCATATGCCCGAGGAAGGTCAATCACGAAGGGCCATTGCCATCGTCTTCCGGGCGGCAATGCTTGGCGAGAACACGCCGCACCACGTTTCTATCAATCTCAAGGCCAAACGTCTTCGAGATGATTCTCGCGATACGGGGATAGCCAAAGCGTTGATTTCGGCGTTTCAATTCGACGATAGCGTGGATAAGTTCTTGTGATGGATTATTGGGTCCAAGTTTGCCTCTGCTGTGAGCGGAAGACAGCGCCCGATATTTTCGACTAACTAAATATTCATGAAATCGCAACAGCGTCGACGTGCGAACGACCACGGCCGTTTTCGTAAAACGGCCGAGTCCGAGAAACAGTTAAAATCAGTCAAATAGAAATCGGTTGGCAGGGTAACAGAAT
>CAMYOI010000394.1 GCA_947259955.1 uncultured Gammaproteobacteria bacterium | reverse complement strand
CCAAGAAGGAAGGGTACGAGATAAAGGTTCTCGAGCATTGTTTGGTAGAGCTTGTTGAACGCTTCTTGCCTGCGGCCCGCGCGAAATAGTGCCAGCGCCCAGGTCAGATACTGGTATGGATCTCCGCTGTCGCCGGGGTAGGCGTCTTCATACCAGTCGAATGAAGCCAGAGCACCCTCGACATCGCCTACCAACATGTAAAGTGGTCCCAGCAAATACCGCTTCCCATAGCCGTCTCCACCGTATCCTACTTCCAGTTCTCTTTTGAGGGCGCGTTCGTAGCGACGAATCCGCTCGCGGATACGCTTGGGATCCGTAGGAAACAGGTCAGCCATAATCTCCGTAAAGCAGATTCAGAGTGTTCGCCACTGGGCAGATATCAAGCAGCTTCTGGTAATATTTCAGCAGCCCACCGAGTCGTTCTCGACAAGTAACCGGCCCATAGACAGGGTAACTATTCCTGTGTGGGCTTGGCAACAGCACGACGTTATTCTTACCTTGATGATTTCTCTCGCCATGATAATGGGTTAGATAATTGCGCAGAGCGCGCCGTAGTGAAGCTTCGCCAAACAGAATCAGCTTCGATAAACATTCGTCCTTAACCGATTTTACCCAGCGCTCCGAAAACGCATTCAAATTCGGGCTCCGGGCAGGAAGCTTCAGTGGCTCTACCTGGCCCGATCTGACAATCGCGCGAAATGAATCCGTGAATTTCGAATCGCGATCATGGATAAGATACCGGCAATTACCGAGAAAACCCCATTCGTCCATGGTCACGTTTCTGGCGATTTGTTTCATCCAGTGCTCATTCGGGCGCGGTGTGATACCGGAAACCTCGACTCTGCGACTCTCAAGATGGATAAAGAACAACACATAATAAGTGACCAACCCGCGTAGTGTGAGCACTTCCACGGTGAAAAAGTCAGTCCCGGCGAGAACCGCCATATGCGCACGGATAAAGTCATTCCAGGTCGTACTGCGCTTGCGTTCGGGGGACGGGGTAATGCCGTTGCGACGCAGGATGTTTCCCACCGTCTCGTCCGACAGGGAATAGTCCAGATTGGCCAGTGAGCCGACGATTCGATCATAGCCCCAGTCGACATTCTCCTTGGCCATCCGCACAACCAGGGCTTCGAGCTCCGGCTCAATGCGTGGCCGGCCAGGGTAACGGCGTGCTTTTGAACCATCGAACTTACGCGCTATCAGCTTTCGATACCAGCCCAGGATCGTGTCCGGTTTGGCGCTGTTCGCCACGTCCTCGAGCGCTTTGCGGCCGAGCCGGTGACCGATGTCGGCGAGTGTCCTCTTCTCCGTGCCCGACAGTAACAGCCGACCCTTGATTTGCGCGCGCAAAATCCGGTTCTCAGCTACCAGATACTCGTTGCGCAGCAGAAGTTCCTGGTCAACCGTCCCGGTGATGTAGGCCAAGATTCGAATCCACTCCATCAGCATACCCCCGTATTAGCGTTACCGAATTGGGCCGGGATTCTAAGCGTAATCGGACGTCGGGCAAATATTTAGTAGAGCTTCCCGTCAGCCGAAAACTGTGGCACATCAACACGTTTGAGTTTTTTGACCACAGGGGTATGGTGTCTCATTGACGACCTCAACCTAACGTATTCTTACCAAAAACGAGAAAAGAAAATGGATGACCCCTCCGTCGCGATTTATTGGGATTTTGAAAATATCCATGCAAGTGTATACGACACTATCAACGGAAAAAGTGCATACAAGAGTGGTCATAAATATTCTGTTCAAGAACCTCTGGTAGATGTCCAGAAGGTATTCGATTACGCAGCATCTTTTGGGAACATCGTGATAAATAAAGCCTACTGTAATTGGCAATGGCTAAGTCGATACAGGGATGTACTTCTACAAAACTCAATAGAGCTAATACAGTTGTTTCCGCCCGGCAGTTCTGCCAAGAATGGTGCCGACATTAAAATGGCGCTTGACGCCGTAGACGATGTAAACAAGTTTGATCATATAACGTATTTGGTTATAGTTGGTGGTGATTCGGACTTTATCCCGCTCGCACAAAAAGCCAAAGCGGCTGGAAAGACAGTTATAGGTGTCGGCTGTAAAGATGCAACTAATAGGTATTGGGCTAACAGCTGCAGCGAGTTCAAATATTATGAATCATTAGAATCATTAGAATCATTAGAGGAAAACGATAAGGACGAAGACTCATCAGATGAGGTAGCGCCAGATAAAATCATTAAGCAAGCTATTCGTCAACTGTCTAAAATGCACGGGGATCCGTGGGTTCTTAAAGCAGCGATACGCCCAATGATAAAACGATTACATCCAACATTCGATGAAACTCTGTATGGCGCATCTTCATTTGCAGAGTTATTGAACAGATATGAAACAGAATTTGAAATCAGAAGGGGAGAAAATGATCAAGAGGTTGCAATAAGAAAAAGCTAAAAAGCGTCACCCAAAATTTCTAACACTCCCTTTCGTCGGGCTGAATATTCACCGACTCGCTTCCCTAGATTAAGGCTACAACTGAACCGCACTGACTTACAATTTCCGTTGGCAAACTCACTGCCGAAGGCTGTGCTGGTCCACCGAATCTTTCGGTTCCCCTCCGGACCGTAAGCTTCTGAATCAGTTATCCTTATTATATCCTCCGAGGTCGAATTCATAAGAACCCACTTTCGGAGGCCGCGATGCTCGCCAAACTGCAACCACCACGGATCCCGCTCCCCAAGAACTGGCCGGGCTGCGTGAAATCTGCAGTCATCCACACCATCGCGCTGGCGCACTACTCTATTGTCTATGCACGCGCCTGGGCCGCCGGTAGTATCAATGCTCGGGTCCGACTCGCAGCCGAGAAGGACCGGTTTTACGAAGAGTGCACCCTGCTGCGCGAAGAGCTGCGCATCAAGGACATTCGCACCGCACAGATCCCACCACAACGACGGCCCCATTATGGACCCCAAGAGCGCATGGCAATACTTGAACTTCGAGCCGCCCGCGGTTGGACACTGAAACAAACGGCCGATACATTCTTTCTGACCTCGGCCACGATCGCATCGTGGATGAAACGCATCGATGAACAAGGCCGTGATGCTTTGTTGCAACTGCGCGCGCCAGTCAACAAATTCCCGGACTTTGTCCGCTATATTGTGCAACGTCTGAAAACCCTAAATCCCAGCATGGGAAAGGTCAAGATCGCCGAGACGCTGTGCCGGGCAGGTCTGCATCTTGGGGTAGCGACGGTTGGACGGATCTTGAAAGAAAAGCCACACCCTAGCCCTGAGGACGCCGCGCCATCCACTCGCGTCGTCACCGCCAAGCGTCCCAACCATGTCTGGCATGTCGATCTCACTGCGGTTCCGACATCGATGGGCCTTTGGGCACCGTGGCTGCCGTTCGCACTACCCCAATGCTGGCCGTTCTGCTGGTGGGTGGCGGTGGTCATCGACCACTACTCGCGACGCGTGATGGGCATTGCAACATTCAGGAGTAATCCCACATCCGTATCGGTTTTACACTTCCTCGAATGCGCCATTCACAACGCCAGTGTCACCCCGAAATACATCATCTGCGACAAGGGCCAGCAGTTCTGGTGTGGGATGTTCAAGGATTGGTGTGATAACAAAGGAATCACGCCCCGCTTCGGCGCCGTTGGCCAACACGGGAGTATTGCAGTCATCGAACGATTCATCCTGAGCCTGAAGAACCAATGCACGCGCGTCATCCGTGTACCGCTTCATGGCGAGTCTTTTCGCAGAGAGTTGACCTTGCATGCGCACTGGTTCAATGCAGAGCGACCGCACTCAGCGCTCGATGGCAAGACGCCTCAGGAGGTGTATCATGGACTTTCGCCAGCATGTCAACGTCCACGATTTGAGCCGCGAGTGAGATGGCCGCGGACTGCGCGGTGCGCCTCTCCGCAGGCGCCAGTCGCGAGTTCCTGCAGCGCTCGCATTCGCCTTGAGGTGCGCTATCATTGGGGTCGGGCGCACCTGCCGATTGTCGCATTGAGACGCGCGGCGTAGCCGAAGCATTTCGGCATATCTCGGCATCGGCGGCACCCGTTGGCGTCGATGCCTTTCATTGTGCTCCGATGTCCGTGAAAAGATCATCTTGCAGTGTCTGCACTGCGAAGATGCCGACTAACACAGACAAAGTCCGGTCAATTACCGTGCAAGTATGGTAGCAAACTTTCGCTGGACCAGGACAGTATCTGCTCAAACAGGTAGAGAGGCTTGTGGATTTCGTCCATAAACCGAGTTTCTACTTGGTTAGGAAAGTCGGGTAAGGGCCAAATAAGGGCCAGTT
>CAMYOI010000393.1 GCA_947259955.1 uncultured Gammaproteobacteria bacterium | reverse complement strand
GGTTAAAATATTCAACAGCGGGTTTCGACCCGATTTCATAGTCGGAATATGGCGAGGCGGCAGCGCTGTCGGAATAGTGGTTCAGGAATGCCTGCAATACCTAGGAGTCGATACCGATCATATCTCCATTCGCACGTCATACCGCGGCAAGTCGACGTATCAGGAGATAATAGACCATGCCGAATCAATCCGCGTACACGGCGCGCAGTACCTCTATGAAACAATGAATGCCGGGGACGGGCTCCTCATCGTGGACGATGTGTACAGCAGCGGCCTGAGTATCAAGGCGGTGATCGATCGCCTCAGCGGAAAAATGCGAAGAAACATGCCCAGCGAGGTACGAATTGCCGTTCCCTGGTACAAACCGGGCAGAAACCGCACCGGCCGCATTCCCGATTATTACCTGCACGAGACCGATCAGTGGCTGGTGCTCCCTTATGAATTGAACAGCCTTACGCTGGAAGAGATTTACGAAAACAAGACCGGGTTGGCGCCGATATTCGATGAATTGAAGGCGTATCTCCCCAGAATTTGACCAGCCCGCAACCCGCACCAGGCCGCCGTCGGCGGATGACGTACCCGCTCATCTGCAGTATTCTTGAGCCTTAACTTTGCATCCATAGCCGCCTGGTGAAAAAAACGGGCTAAGGAACGATTCATGAATCTGGAACGTGTGACCTTCGGGTTCTTCATTCTCCTCGCGCTGACGCTGAATTTCGTGTTCGTGGTCGGCGACATCGATAATTATCAACACCATAGCGTTTGGATCCTCACGATAGCGATCCTGGTCAATCTGATCGCAACCGGTTTGAAGCTGGGCGACCGCACGCAGGTCGGTGCACTTTTACTGGCCGCGAGCCTGGTCGCCGACCTGCTGCTGATATCCGCAAGAATCGTCTGGATTGTGACCAATCCCGAAAGTGGACCGGGGCCGAGTGCCGAAGACATGGTAAGCATCGTCTCGCTGGGCATAGGGGCACTGGTCGCTAATATCGTTTCCGCTGTAATTCTTATCGGGGACACTTTGATGTCACGCCGTTAAGGCGAGTCATGCCCGCATCCGAACTCGATCGCGTCACAATGGTCGTCCTGCGCTATATGCGCAGGCCATTCTTCGCCCTGGTCCTGGTCTACGCTATCGGAATTATCGGCATGGCGCTCATCCCGGGCCGGGATGCCGACGGCAACGTTGAATACATGAGCCTGTTTCACGCGTTTTATTTCTTTACCTACACGGCGACGACCACGGGCTTCGGCGAGATACCGGGCGCCTTTACCGACGAACAAAGATTGTGGGCGATATTCTGCCTTTATACCGGCGTTATCGCTTGGTTCTATGCGATCGGGTCAACAATCCGCCTGCTGCAGAATCCACACTTCACGCACGTCCTGAACGAACGTAATTTCGCCAGTACGGTGAAGCGCATCTCGGAACCGTTTTTTATTATATGCGGATTCGGCGATACCGGAAGTTTGCTGGCAAGAGGACTGAGTGACCACAACTTTGCCGGTGTCGTGGTCGACGCCGATCCCGAGCGTATCAAGGCGCTGGCGTTGCGTGACTACACGGTGAAAATGCCTGGATTGTGCGCCGATGCCAGCGTGCCCAAGTATCTCGTTGACGCGGGGGTGAAACACCCCAACTGTCGGGCGGTCGTGGTCCTCAATAGCGATGAAGATACAAATCTGCAAATCGCGGTGATGGCGAAATACCTTAATCCCGACATACGGGTCGTGTGCCGTTCGACGTCCCTTCGCCATGAAGAACATCTCAGGGAGCTGGAAGGCGTTACCGTTATCGATCCGTTCGAGATATTCGGGCAGCTACTGAGTATGGCGATAACGACACCCAAGCTGCACAATCTCAATAGCTGGCTGGTCAGGGCGCACGGTGTGAAGCTGGGCCAGGCTCTGCAGGTGCCCAAGGGCGACTGGATTTTGTGCGGTTACGGCCGGATGGGACATTGGTTTCGCAAGTACATGGCCAATCACGGCATTTATCCAAGCATCATCGATCCGAACGTGGATCTGAAAGAACACATTGGATCCGAAAAGATAATTCAGGCTTACGCTGATCGCAAAACACTGCAAGAGGCCGGTATCGATGAAGTCGCCGGCGTCGTCGCCGGTACCGACAATGATTCGAATAATTTAGGAATCCTGCTGAATACAGAGGCATTGAACCCAAAAGCGTTTACCATTGTCCGTCAGAACGATCACGACAATCAGATCGTGTTCGACGCCGCGAACGTCGACTTGGTTCTGCAGTCAAGCCTGACTACAGCCCGTAGAATTCTCAAGTTCCTTATTTCGCCACTGATCCAGACCCTCATCGACTACTTGAACGACCAGGATCAGGGACCGACGGACGATCTGATTCAGAGGTTGCAGAACACGGTCGGAAACCAGATTCCACACCTGTGGCGGGTCAACCTGTGCAAGCGTGAAGCAGCCGCGGCAACAGAACTACTGAACGATGGCATTCCAGTGACGCTCTTGGATCTGACGAGAAACCCTTTGGATCGCCAGCGTACTATGGACTGCGTCCCACTCATGCTGCAGCGTGAAGGAGAATGCATCATGCTTCCCTCTGATTTGCAGAGGGCCCGTCTTGGAGACGAGATCGTGTATTGCGGAACCGAGCGCAGCGAACAACTGCTGCTCGCGAATTTGAACAACCCGTACACACTGAAGTTTCTGGTATCGGGCATCGATCCGCCGCGGGGGTACTTTTTCAATTGGCTCGATCAACGGCTGAACGGTTCCAAACCCGCCGCCGCCGTGGAGAGCTGAAAACAAGCATCCCAGGGGCCCGGGGGCAATCGTGGCGAGGGCGCCTCTGCTACTCTACATACTATACCGGCCCCCGTGGTAAAATAAGCAGGTTAGACGCTGGTTCGAGTGTTCATGGCCTCGATCATACCGTCCCAGACCGGCACCAGATCCATCAGCGAATCCCAGAAGTCCTGGTCACGCCGAGCGTTGAATTCTTCGAGAGCTATACCCTGCTGTTCTACCCAGGTGAAATAGCCAAGATTGAACATCCTTTCGCGATCGATGCGAGTAGTCTCTAGAGTCTGGTCGGCGGCGGCGCCAAGGAGGTACCGACCGAAGACCTCCGCCGCACAAAGCTCATTGAAATCAGTTCGGAATAGTCTCTTTCGAGATTTTTCGAGTTCGGTAACGTACAGTTCCGCGCCGTCGGTGGCGACGGTAATAATCACGTCCGACCGACCCAGGCTCATGTACTTGGCATACTTGATAGCGCCAATCACGTTGGCAATTGAAGATAGCCCCAGACCCGCCAATCCGCAAATTGTCTCCTGGCCGATCCCCGTCCGACCGGACAGATAGCAACGACCTTCATCGGAATTGAATAGCAGGTTCAGGGAGTCCGTCGCCGCATCCGATACGCCGACGACAAAATCAGTATTCATGACATTGTGTATGAGCGGCACGTGCTTGTCGCCGATACCCTGGATATTGTGCTCACCGTAACCATTCTTCAGCAGGGTCGGACATTCCATGGCCTCGACGACGCAGACGTCGGCACCGAGCTCAGACTTCAAACAATCCCCTGCGGCCAGAGTACCGGCTGAACCGGAGGCCGACACAAACGCTCGCAGTGACAGCCGTTCATCGGCATCGACGAATCGAAACACTTTTTCCAGCGCCGGCCCCGTAACCGCCCGGTGGATGACGTAGTTGCCGAATTCGCTGAACTGGTTGAGAATTACATTGGCCGGGTCTTTCGCCAGTTCGTGACAGGCGTCGTAGATCTCCTTGACATTGCTCTCGGTTCCGAAGGTACAAACGATGTCGCCGGAGTTGGTCACCCAGTCCCTCAGCCAGCAAAAGCGTTCCTCGCTCATTCCCTCGGGCAGTACTGCGATGCTACGGCACCCAAGAATGCGTGATATGGCGACACCGCCGCGACAATAATTTCCCGTTGAAGGCCAAACGGCCCGATGACGCGTCGGATCGAACCGGCCGGTCAACAGCCGGGGCACCAAGCAGCCGTAGGCGGCGAGCACCTTGTGCGCACGGATCATGGGAAAGCGGTTTCCCAGCACAACGATTATCCTGGCATCGACTCCGGTCAGCTCGCTGGGGGGTGCGTCAGGATCGACATCAACGAGATCGCCCAACACGTCGTCCGGTATGGTCGTCGGGTCCGCCAACTGGGAAATGTTCGGCAACCGGATGCTGGAGGCGCTGAGGCGCTCAACGGTCCGCTCGAAAGCCGCGCCGTCGACGATCTCGCGTTCGAGTTCTGTTGTCATGAATCAGGTTCTCCGAAAAGTTTGGTTAGCCAGGCACGACACCGTCATCATCGGCCCGTGCGGCCGTCTCCACGATTTTCAACATCCGTTTCTCGGCAAGCCTGAGAATATCATCATCTGTATTGCGAAGATCCAATGTAACATGTTCGACTCCAATCCCTGCATCCAATACCGTATCAGGCCGCGCCCCTTGCGGTCTTCCTCGGTCAACGGCATACGAAACACGCCCCCCGTCAAGTCCAATACTCCATTTTAGTTCGCGTAAAATCGGTTACTGACAACCTATATGGTGCGGTCCAGTGCTCGGTAGTTGGTTGCCGCACTGATATGGTTCACAGAGACGTTCGAAGAGTCATCGAGATCGGCGAATTATGCATCGCCGCACCGACGACGAACTCTCGAGGACCGGTCCGCCGTCTCGGACGCCACATAATGGCAAGTGTTGGCAGTCGCAGCGGCGAACGATGCAACCAGGCTGGGTTTTATCTTCCGCCTACTGAGAGTAAACGGCCATCCGATCTGCGAGGCGGTGCGTAAATATTATCGCACCGCACCAAGCCGGACAAGCGGATTCGACTTTGTGGGTTATTTCAAAATACC
>CAMYOI010000392.1 GCA_947259955.1 uncultured Gammaproteobacteria bacterium | reverse complement strand
CCACCTGTGGCCTTGTCAGCCTACTTTCTGAAGGGGGTTGTGCCGGATTGGGATCTCAAGGACATCTATCTCGGCATGATGCAGTTCATGATGATTCAACTCGTCGGTCTCATCTTGCTGTTTATCTTCCCGCAACTGGTGCTTTGGCTACCTAAAGTAATGTCGGGTGGGTAAATCATGGTGCATCTCCTACAACTCAGGTGCCTGGCACGCTAATATCTATCCTGGCAAAGGCCGGCAGGTATGAAACGCGAACGCGGTTCCACGATCGAGCGGGTACTGGATATTCTCGACACCGTCGCCGCATCGACGAAGCCGCTTAGCGCAACCGATATTAACAAGGTGCTGAATCTGCCCAAGGCAACCGCGCACCGGCTCTGCGCCAAGCTCGAAGCGCGAGGATACCTGCTCAAGAGAATCGATGGCAAAAGTTATCAGCCCGGCAATCGCCTTTTTGATGTTGCTGTCGGAGTCCTGGCCAACTCTCGTTTCGGTGCCACACGCCACGCTATATTGACCGAACTGTCAGAAAAGGTCGGTGAAACCTGCAATATCGCCTACCCCGATGGTCTGTATATGGCCTATTCCGATCGAGTTGAAACCAATGCACCATTGCGGCTGCAGTTTCCAATCGGGATGCGGGTTCCACTTTACTGCACCGCGAGCGGCAAACTTTACCTGAGTACGCTGCCAAAATCCCGGCGCAAGGCGGTAATCAATAAGCTAAAGCTTGAGGCTCGCGCAAAAAACACGATTACCAATCCCGACATGCTGCTCGCCGAAATCGATAATATCGAACGGCAACAGGTCTCGATAGATAACCAGGAATTGTACGATGACATTATCGCCATCGCGGTACCGATTACGGACAAACAAGGGCGGTTTTACAGCTCGCTTGCAATTCAGGCCCCGGTGTCACGTATCTCCATCAATCACAGTGAGCGCTACCTGCCAGTTTTGCGTGAGGCTGCCAACGATTTAGCGATGCTGGCCGAAGACGAGTAACAGGGAAAAATCCAGACAAACCTGGCGTCAGAGCAAGGGAACGAGAAAAGGTGACCTAAAACACGTAATAATCAATCAAAATCAATTAAAAACAAAGCTTGATCCGAAAAATCAAGCTCTAACACCAACCCACTTCGTAAATCCCCTTCAGCTCGCACAAAATAACGTCGACTTTTTCAACAGAATAGACCCTATGCAGACATTCGCATCCAAGTAAAAAGGGGTGCGGAAAGTACCCCTTTCTACGTTTGTCTATCGGCTCAAGGTGTATACCAGATCGGCGAGGTATAGGCTTGTTCCTGCTGACTAGTCGGCGCATCCTTGGGGTTTTCCGTATCAAATCGGAACGCGTCATAGGCATACCAAGGCGGCGTGGGAATCTCCAGAACGCGGGCGTAGTAGAAGGCACTCTCCGTAGTATCGAAATTAGGATCGGTCCAGACGGTCGCTAGCTCAGCCGCACCAATAGTGTTCGTCCAGGTCGCTGAGGCGACGTCAACCGTGTTGCCGACCGCTGCTAGCTTCCCATCACCACCGATTGTCTTCAGCCGCCTGATGGGGTGGCTTCATGATGTGTTATTTTTCGTGGAGTCTTAATGCTCAGTGAGTAAAAAAGGTACTGATAGCCTCATATTGTCAATTAATTACTGAGTTTGCAACCGCTAATTCACTTTCCGCACAGAATCATATCAGCCGCTTTTTCAGCGATCATGATGGTTGGCGCATTTGTATTACCCGACACAATTTCAGGCATTATCGAAGCATCGACGACTCTAAGACCCTCGAGACCATGAACTCGTAACTGATGATCTACGACTGCAGAGTCGTCACTACCCATCTTGCAGGTGCCGGATGGGTGGTAAATGGTCTGGCTGTGGCGGCGAGCCGCATCGAGCAGCTCGCTATCGGTTTGAAACTCTCTACCGGGCGCGTACTCATCGATAATGCAGTTACGCAGCGAGGGCGCCTCGGCGATGCGGCGCGCGACCTTGATACCGCCCACCGCAACCGCCCAATCTCGTTCATCTGACAAGTAATTCGGATAAATTTTAGGATAGGTTAACGGGTCGGGTGACTCGACTTTAACCTCACCTCGACTATGCGGGCGCAATTGGCATACTGACGAGGTAAACGCTGAAAACGGATGTACGCCATCGCCGGGCTTATCCGCACTTAGCGGTTGCATATGAAACTGGATATCGGGGCGTTCGACGGTCTCGCTGGAACGGGTAAAAACCGTCACCTGACTCGCTGCGAGGGTTAACGGTCCGCTACGGGTTAAAAAGTACTGCATTCCGACAATCAGTTGTTTGAAGGGATTATTCAACTCATCGTTCAAGGTGCGTTTATTGGTTTTGAAGACCAGGCGGATTTGCAGGTGGTCCTGCAGGTTTTTACCCACACCGGCAAGGACATGCTGCGTTTCAATTCCTGCCTGTTGCAATTGGGCCGGATCCCCGATCCCTGAGCATTGCAGTATTTGCGGCGAATTGATCGCACCGGCGCTCAAAATGACTTCGGCATCGGCGCGCGCGGATTTTTGTTCACCGTCATGCCGATATTTGACGCCGGTCACTCGTTTTCCGTCCAGAATCAATTCGGTTACCTGCGCCCTGGTTAAGATCTTTAAGTTACTTCGTGCTTTGGCGGGGCGCAGAAAACCCTTGGCAGTACTCCAGCGAAAGCCTTGGTAAGCCGTTTGTTGGAAGTAACCGACCCCTTCCTGCTCACTGCCGTTGTAATCCTCGTTGAACGGTATTCCGATTTCGGTTGCGGCCTTGATGAAGTGTTCGGCAATAGGTCGGCGCAGGCGCAGGTCGGAGACTTTTTGCGGTCCTCCGACGCCATGATACTTATCCTCTCCGCGCGAATTATCTTCTGATTTTTTAAAATAAGGTAGCACATCATCATAACTCCATCCTGGGTTACCGAGTCGGCACCAGCGATCATAGTCTTCCGGCTGCCCGCGCACGTAGAGCAGGCCGTTGAGCGCGCTTGAACCACCCAGTACCTTACCGCGCGGCCACTGCAAACAACGGTCCAGGATACCGGGATCGGGTTCGGTCAGGTAACACCAGTCAAAGGCAGGATTGTGCATGGTTTTGAAATAACCGACCGGGATATGTAGCCATGGATTCAAATCCTTGCCGCCAGCCTCGAGCAATAAGACCCTGATGGCAGGGTCGGTCGACAGGCGATGAGCGAGTACGCAACCGGCCGATCCGGCGCCGACGACGATGTAATTAAAGCTATCCACGAAATCTCTGACCAGCGGGAGTTACGCCAAAATTACACGGGTAAGAGTTAAAATGAAACTATGTTTTAAGATCATTTCAGCTTCACACACCGAATTGAGGTTGCTACACATATTGGCTCACATCAATACTTTTCAGCGGCCATACGATTCAGGCAAGATCTCAACAAGTCCACGAAAACGGTTGTTTCCACTCATGATGTGCTTTCAATTTCGCGAGACATGCGTCATATGCAATCGACAGGGGAACAAGTAAACGCATGTTGGCCTGATAGAAACGAATTGATCGAGGTGTAATTAGACGGTACGATCGAGATACACGGCGAAGACATAGAAACTCCACGGTTCGGAGGCGGAATATCGCTATAAACGAGGATTGTATAGCACGGAGGATAGATCAATGTTAAGAAAAGCTCGTCTGCTCGGAATTTTCGTTTTGTTATCTTTCCTGTTTGGCTGCGGAGGTGGTGGAAGTACAACCAAGGGCGCTGGTAGCGCTAGATTTAATACCGCGCCCTATGTCGGCAACTGGTCCGGGGAGATAAATGGGCCGAATGTCTATGGCTTTGCAAAATTTAGTTTTAGTATTGGACAATCCGGTGGTGTGCTTGATCTTCGCCCCGATCCTCAGTGTCCAAAGGGACTAAGTGGAAAGTTCATCAACAGCAATCCTTTCAACTGGGTTGCCCATTTCGAATGCTTTGTTTCAGGGCTTGGTGTATGTACGGTTTCGGAAACCGGCACCTTGCGGCTCTCTGGCGGAAATTGGATAACCGGCGAGTACACGCAAACAGGTTCATGCGGCGTGTCTGGTGAGCCACCATTTCAATATCGCGGAGACTTTTCATTCTCAAAACGAAGTGGGAGCTTCCAGCTGTAACATTCTTGGCGAGACAGCACCGTCAACGTGATCGCCCGCATCGAAGATCCGGAGGTCATCGGGATAATACTCACCCGCCTGAAACAGAATGCCATCTCGGGTGCAATGAACCTGCTACAACAAAGCCGGACACAGGACGCTGGCCTGTTCGGCTGACA
>CAMYOI010000391.1 GCA_947259955.1 uncultured Gammaproteobacteria bacterium | reverse complement strand
GTCCGGGGCTGGCTCCTACCATAGTGAGACCCCCCTCCACTCCGTTGCCTATGCAGGTCACATGCAAATTGCCGAGTTACTATTCGCCTACGGCGCCGATGTCAATGCGATTGACCAGTACGGATACACACCGCTGCGACGCACCGTGGAACAGGGCCATCTGGCCATGACCGAGTTGCTCATAAACAAGGGCGCGGACATCGTGACCAGAGACCGTAACGGCGAATCGCTTCTCCATGTCGTCGCTCGTACGGCCCACGTTGCGATAGCCAGGTTGCTGATAACGGGCGGCGTAGATATCAACGCCATGGACAGCCACGGATTCACGCCTTTAGACTACGCTCAAGGCAGTGAAACAAGTATGGTCGAGACGCTCAGGCAACATGGGGCCATATGCACCATTTGCTAGATTCTTGGTACGCAGCTAAACCGACGGGGTTGCCCGAATCTGCTTTTTTTTGATCCTCGATGACTCGTCTATTGCATTGAAACTGGCGGCTATCAACGGTCAACCTGGTTGATCTCGATATTCAAAATTACAAACATTATCGTCGGGGTTTTACGAAATGAATCACCGCACAAACGAGCTGGGACAACCTATTGGCTTCCCCGTTGACGATTGGCAACCGCCACCGTTGCCCCCCCGAAGCCCGGCCCTGGGCCGCTTATGCCGAATCGAGCCTTTTGACCCGGAAGCTCATCCGAAAGCCTTGTACGCCGCATTCGCGGAAGATTCGGATAATCGCAACTGGACTTATTTACATTACGGCCCATTTGACAGTTTCGACAGCTTCGATTCATGGGCGCGGACGACCTGTACCGATGATGATCCCTTATTCTATGCCGTAATAGATTTAGCAACGGGGGAAGCGGTCGGGCTTGCGAGTTATCTACGAATCAATCCGACCGATGGCGTTATCGAAGTGGGCCATATACATTTCTCGCCGCAATTGCAGAGAACTACACTGGCAACGGAGGCGATGTTTTTAATGATGAAACGCGTCTTCGATGAGCTCGGCTATCGTCGATACGAATGGAAGTGTGATGCATTGAACGAGCCCTCACGACGAGCAGCACAGCGTTTGGGATTTAGCTTTGAGGGCGTGTTTCGACAATTGACGATGTATAAAAATCGAAACAGGGATACCGCCTGGTACGCGATCACCGATGGCGATTGGCCGAGCATTCGATCAGTCTACGAGCTATGGCTCGATCCAGATAATTTCGATATCGAAGGCAGGCAAAAACGCTCGCTGGCGGATATTCTTGGGTAACAGAAGGCCCTGGCTGGTCCCGCGTTCATCGGCACCCGTCCCGCGACATCGCTCTGGAACTTGGTGAGAAATGCAGGCTGGAAATAATTTCGTATAATTGCCCTCCTTTCGAACGGAAGCTTGCATGGGTAAAAGTAGAAAACTTCTTTTTTCCGGGATCATGGTATTGTTTGTATACCTTTGCTCGGAAATTTTTGCCTACATCGGCTACGGCCTGTTTCAGAAGGAGTTGTTCTCGTGGTCGGAATTCCAGCAAGCCAGGCAGAAGGTCATCCAGCAATACGAACGCAAGAAGTCGCGCTCTGACCCGAGTCGGGATACCGTGGAACGCGGAAGAAAAGAAGTCATTCACCCGTACATCGGCTATGTAATCGATTCGCAAAACGAGGAATGTTCCGTTTACGGCTATTGTGACTGGCGCGTCGTCGGAGCCAAGCATTCCCCGGTCACCCCTAAGTCGGACGACGTGTTCGTCGTTGGCATATTTGGCGGATCTTTCGCCGGCGGCGTCTCCGCCGGCCATAAGAGAGGTTATCTGGAGCAAGAGCTGCGCAAGATCCCGCGTCTAAAAGACAAGGAAATCGTAATCCATACCATTTCCCTGGGCGGTTACAAGCAGCCGCAGCAGCTGATGGCGCTGAACTATTTTCTTATGCTGGACGCTCAGTTCGATCTTGTAATCAACATCGATGGCTTCAATGAGGTTGCTCTGCCCCCCTTCGAAAATTTGTCCAAGCAGGTGTTTCCATCATATCCAAGGAACTGGTTCGCCAGGGTCGGAAAAATTGACGATGTAGAGGCTCGTGCAATGATCGGAGAAATCGCCTACTACCAGAAAATTCAGGAAAAATGGGCACAAAGGTTTTCGAGATCTCCGTTGCGCTACAGCGTTATCGCCAACCTGATCTGGTCCTTTCAAAACGACCGCTATATAAGAAAGGCCAGTAATACAGAGATCGCCTACGCCAACTTCAGGACGGCGGGCCGGCAGAGGGTCCGCTATGTCGCCCACGGCCCCCGCTTCGAGTACTCTACGGCTGAAGACGTTTACGGCCATCTGGCGCGAGTGTGGAGTCGAAGTTCGTTGCAGATGGCGGCTGTCTGTCGGGCTCTGGGCATCGAGTATCTGCATTTTCTGCAACCGAATCAGTACGTGCCGGGGTCAAAGCCCATGAGTGCGGAAGAACGCGAAGCAGCGATACTCGATCACCACCCTTACCAGGAAGGCGTTGAGGTCGGGTACCCGTACCTGATCGAGGAGGGCAAGTGGTTGCGGGAGCATGCAGTCAACTTCCACGACCTGACGATGATGTTCGCCGACAACAATGAAGTCCTTTACCGGGACAAGTGCTGCCATCTCAACGAACGAGGTTACACTCTGGTCGTCCAGCGCATCCTGCAAGAAATAAAAGCGGCCATCGGTCGATAACGCAGGCAAAGATGCTCATACCCCCTTCAACATTGGTGCCAGTGACTCGACGGGACCCGGACATATGTTGCTAACCGCGATTTTAGTTCTGTTCTTTATTCTGGGACTCATCAGCTCGGTTGATGCCATTCTTAAAACGCGCACGCCGCAAGGCGCAATTGCCTGGGTGGTCAGTCTAACCGCACTGCCCGTGGTTGCCGTACCGGCCTACTGGGTGTTAGGACGCAGCAAATTCCACGGCTACATCAGCGCCTGGCGGGACGCCTCCTTGGATATCCAGGATGACCTTCGCCGGGTGCTGCACGAATTCCAACCCTACCTGGTCGAATCGCCCGCCGGGTTCCCGGAATATGAAGCGATCAAGAAACTGGCGGGCTTTCAGTTCGTCAGCGGCAACGAGGTGGAGCTGCTGGTGGACGGGCAGGCTACCTATGACAGCATCGAGGCCGGAATCGAGGCGGCGGAGTCCTATGTGCTGTTTCAGTTCTATATCCTGCGTGCGGATCGCATCGGAAACCGCTTCAAGGATCAACTGATCCGCAAGGCTCGGGACGGCGTTTCGGTGTATGTACTCTACGACGAACTGGGCAGTTCAAATCTGACGACGGAATGGACCTCGGATTTCACCGACGCGGGCATTCATATCCTTCCCTTCAACACCCGGCAGGGTCGGTACAACCGTTTTCAGGTCAACTTCCGCAATCATCGCAAGATCGTCGTTGTCGACGGAAAGTCGGCCTGGATCGGCGGCCTCAACGTCGGCGACGACTACCTGGGCGAGGACCCGAAACTCACCCCCTGGCGAGACACACACCTGCGCATCGACGGACCGGCGGCGCTGGCTGCGCAGGCCACCATGGTATCGGATTGGCACTGGGCCGCCCGGAAATTTCTGGATGAGTTGTCGTGGCATCCGCGGCCGGCCACCGGAAGCGACAAGATGGCACTGGTGCTAGCCTCCGGCCCCGCCGACGACTTGGAAACCGCGAGCCTGTTCTTCACCACCATCCTCAACCTGGCGCGCAAGCGGGTATGGATCGCCACGCCTTATTTTATTCCGGATGAAGCCACGATGGTCGCGCTCCGGCTGGCATTGCTGAAGGACATCGACGTGCGCATCATTACGCCGAGATTGAACGATAATTGGTTCGTGCGCCACGCCGCCAATGTTTACCTCAGCGAACTGGCCAGTCTCGGGGCAAAAATCTATTTCTATGAACGCGGTTTCATGCACCAGAAGGTGATGCTGATCGACAACGGTGCAGCAATCATCGGCACCGTCAACTTCGACAACCGCTCTTTTCGACTGAATTTCGAGATCACCGGCGTGATTGCCGATTCGAAGTTCGCTGGCGAAGTGGAGGCCATGCTGCTGAATGACCTTTCGCGCTCGACGGGGCTCATCGAATACCGTTTGGAAGACCAGTCGCTGTGGGAACGCTTCAAAGCGCGTGGCTCGGTTCTTTTGGCTCCGGTATTGTAAGTGGTCTAACAAAAGGCGAAGCTAGTGTACCCCGTCGTAAATTCTGTGACATTCAGAGCCCCCCAAAAACACGGGGACAAGGCGCGCCTCGCAGGCAATATCCTCCGCTCCCATTAGCTCGCTAGTGCTTCGCGAATGCGCCTTGAATTCGGATGCTTGTCGCTTCGCTGAATGTCACAGAATTTACGACGGGGTACACTAGCCCGCATTTCTGACCAGGATCCCGAGCGAACTTATTCCAGCTTTTTCCGCCTCAACAGCTTTCCAATCATAAACGACGTTCTCGGAATATAAGCGTAGCCGGTACGCGTGGTCCTGGTGGGTCTTTCCAGCATACGCACCACGC
Source organism: uncultured Gammaproteobacteria bacterium (assembly GCA_947259955.1). Taxonomy (GTDB): domain Bacteria; phylum Pseudomonadota; class Gammaproteobacteria; order Arenicellales; family JAANXG01; genus JAHEKE01. The sequence goes on along the minus strand of CAMYOI010000391.1, from coordinate 991 downwards.
TGAAAACAAGCAGCGCGACGTGGGCAATGGCGATGAAGATGAATAGAGCCGATGGGCCGAATCGCTCAATGAGATTGGATGTGATGAGTGGGCTAAAAATAGCGCCGATGCCAAAAAGAAAAATTAGCGAAGCATTGACCTCAACCCGGTCTTTCGGATCGGTAAAGTCATTGGTATGGGCCGCTGCAACCGAAAATATCGGAAATGTCACAAAACCGAAAAGGGCTCCACCGATGTATATCTGCAACCTGTCCAAGGTACTGAACGCGGTAATTGCCATACACACCAGAGCACTTGCTACAGACAGGCCAACCAGCACCCAGCGACGGTCGTACTTGTCCGCCAGCCAGCCTACCGGAATTTGCGCTACCGCGCCGCCCAGCAGGACCGTCGCAAGAAAAACCCCGATTTGGCTCGCCGGCAATCCGACCTCCTGCCCGTATATCGGTCCCACCATGCGAAAAGAAGACGAGCTCAGCCCGGCAACGATCACGCCGGCGGCACCGAGCGGTGAAATCAACACTGATTTTATGGGCCGTAGTTTGGGCGCGACAGAGACTTCCGGTTGGCTCGAAGTGGTCAGCGTGAGCGGAAAAAGGCATGCACAACAAAGGATGGCGAGTAGGTTGTAAGATACGTAGGACGCGGGTTCCAGTATTCCAATCATCAATTGGGCTGCGGAAGAAAAAACGATGTCAACAACACTATAAACTCCCATAACCCGGCCACGATTTTGGTTGGAGAGTCTGGCCTGAAGCCAGGACTCTATCACCGTGTAGCACCCAGCGACGCAGAGCCCCGTCATGATTCTCATGGCTGCCCATGCAATGGGATCAATCAACATAGGGTGCGCGATGGCGCCGATGGCGCCGCTTGCCGCGAACACGGCAAAGGTACGGGAATGGCCCACGGAGCCCATCAGTCGCGGCGCCCACCAACATCCGACAAAGAAGCCAAGAAAGTGAGATGAACCCAGCAGACCTAACTGCGA
>CAMYOI010000390.1 GCA_947259955.1 uncultured Gammaproteobacteria bacterium | reverse complement strand
TGCCATCAGAATGTTGATGCAACACCCACCGTCGGTTGGTTATCGACGGAATGCGAACGTTAAAATCCAAGATTCCTATTGTCACGAATGACGGCTTATGGCCGAAAGCGCCAGTTCAAGAAAATACCGCGAGTGGCGGCTTCGGGCAAACTCCAGCCACTCAAGCGTGATCTCTAAATCGTCTCCTTAGGGTCGGGTCCGGCCTGTTAGGGAACGCTTATATTCCCTGCCCTCGACCGGCGGTTGTCACCGCCATAGCGGACCGAAGCGAATAGGCCTGGGCGGGCAGATTTCGCTACACTACGTGAGTCGGGACCCGGCCAAAAACGGCCACACAGGCATCGTTGGAATCCAAGATTTCGACAGAAAAGAACCGACTTATTTTGGTCCCGTGGTAGTTACCCTAGGAACGGGCGTGAGAACAACGGGAAAGGTGGATAGCCGCGCACGGCGGCGGGCCTCGCACCTACTTTAACCGCCCAAATCGCCCGCCGGTCCGAGGAGTCGATCTTCGTCAGTGGGCCGGCGCGGTTCGATGCGGGTGGTATGATCCGCCTGGTTGGAAAAATATTCTACGATGAGGCCAACCGGCAACTCGGCTTCGGCAATCACGACGTCGTTGCTGAATGATGCGTCCAGTATGTGCTCCACAAAAATCATTCCAGACAGGATCTTGTCGGCTTTCTTGAGCGTCGATTTCATGAGGTCGAAATGCTTTTCATCCATATCTTCGATCAGGGAGATCCTTTTTTCCAACGCGCTTCTATGCACCTTCATTCCCACCGCGTCGTCCTTGTCACAACCAATCACAGAAGCGGCCATCGACTTCGATGCCAGCGCCACATACTGCATGGAGCCCGGCAGGTTGCACATATGGTCACACAGATAGTCGCGATACCGATTGCGGGCGTTGGCAAAGTCCGGGGCGGGTTCTATGAACGTCCCGAAGGCACGTTCATAGCCCATGTCATCGATACATCGCGACTTGAAAACGGCACCGTTCCACCAGGTCACCTGGCAACTTCTGCTGCCTAACTCGCTTACGATTCTGTCGCCCTCGCCGCCGGTCGCTGCGAGGTACCCGACAACGCCTTCTCGCTCTACGTCCGCGACATCTAGATCAACGCCCAGTTCCCGCGTGATATCCAGCACATCCTGGTTGTTAACCGCATTTCTTACCGCGTGCGTGGCGATTGCGAGCATCTTTCCGGCGCCTGTCGTCGCACCCATTTTGGCGAACCGCGACAATACTTCCCGCAAGTCAGCCAGTTTTCGTGACCCGATCCGCCCTTCGTTCTCCTGGATGTCCGTTCCCAGTTGCAAGGTCTCCTTGGTCAACAGCCGGGTCCTGACATGACCGTCTTCGTTTCCGCCGATAACCAGTTTGACGTTTTTGCTGCCTATATCAACGGCGCAAATTTGGTCATGAGGTCTTTGACGACGGCGAGGCGCCACCACGTCGCAGGTCTTATCGATCGATATCATTCTTTAATAACTCGATGTCAAGGTTTTTACGAACCGTCCTGAACACTGAACTCGGGACGCGCACCTCGATAATGATAGTGATCAAATGTTACATAGTCGTTACAGTGAGGGCGGATGATCGGGGGATGAGCAGTCATAGATTCTCCCGATCTGGCGTTGATATTGCTATGTTGCATGTGGCAATGCCGGTAACGTTGCAACAGTCTTTTTATACATTGACCGGCAATCCAACGCGCGGCCGTACTCGTGACCCACAGGTCAATCGCAGTCAGATTGGGCGCACGTCGACTTTGCATTTCGCCAGGGACACGTTTTCTACTCATTTATTCTTGATTCAACCGGCTCAGTACTGACAGGAAGAGTTATTCGCAAAGCCACAGCAGGGGGCGGGTGTAAAGTCATTGCTGCCGGTCGGCGGTTTCGGCCTGGAATGCTAACTTATGGCCAACTCCGGCCACTCGGGGTAAGTAGCTTGACTGGCTCCTCCATACTCGAAGGAGACATTCCGATGCTCTATGCCATAGGTGGGTCGCAACCTATTCTGCACTTCCAAGGTACAAATGCTTCACCGTCTGCTTTCGATGAAGACGCTTGTTTAGGGTCGATATCGAAACCTGAGAGCAGTGCGATGGCCTAGTCAAGATGACCGCCTGTATCGAAGACCCGTATCGTGAATCGGATACTAAATCATCTGTAAAACCGCAGCCCGCTTCTCATCAAGTCCGCGCACCGCCAGTACACCCTGAGCTGGTTCGACCTTGAAGGCTACGCAACCGCAGGGAAGCGACGGCTAGCCAGGCCATCGTGCGGCCTCGCCGGTGCTCGTCGATGACGAATCCCTTACAGCGGCGATCGTGCAATAGGAAAAACATCTTTTCCGGGAGCTCCTCACATAAAATCCAACCCGCTATGACCCGATCAAGCTAGTCAGCGGCATCAGCCGTGAGCCCCATCAACGCATTGTCGATCCAACGCATAGCGGTTGTGCTCCTTATCCCTCAAGTTTGTGATGCTTGGGTCAGTCGTCTCAGCCGCATCGTTTAAATAAGGAAACTGTGGTCCAAGCATGACGCAAAACCAGGCCAACTGACGCGAGGTAACTTAGAATCGATTGGGGCTAATGCAGTGTTAGGATTTGTGGCATTTCCCACGGAAGCTAGTCTATTTGTTTCACTATACTTCTGGCGAAAGAAGCAAATCGTTAAACATGGAGTCCTTCACATGAAAACTGTAAAACTTTTAAGGAACAAACATCTTTATAGAATTTGGTTTATTAATCTAATAAGAAGTATGATCGCTTCTTCGGAGAATACAGTAAAAGCAAAGAAGCTGATTAATGATCAACAAGAAAAATACTTCAAACAGCTTTTTAAGATTGGCAATATCAAACCAAGACTTGGCATTGATCCCAAAAGTAAATTTTTTGAAGCGCACATTTCCGGCCTAAATCTGACGATCAATCAGATTTCAACCTTTACCGAGAAATATCCCGAATTAGCCAAATTTGATCTAATCGACCCGAGATGGACGAGATTTGTAGTGGATTGGTCAAGCATACTTGCGGGACAAGCGGCAGCCGCTTGCAATTCACGGTCAGACAAGGGCGAGCCTTTTGATGAACCGGACCGATGTGTGGACGCTTGGTTAGCTTATAATGATGCCGTTATCGAACTTGGCATGGCCCAAGACAATCTTGATGACTGCCTGTTCCAGAACTCAAACCCGCCGGATCAAATCCCCGTCGATGATGACAATCCATTTGGCGGAGGCATCGAGGTCGACCCTTGTGTGACTCAAGCAATGGATGTGACTCTGGCAGAAAACAATGTTAATGCTGCATGGGATGACATTAATGTATTCTGCTAGATTTCGGGCCTTTGGTTAGTCGGCAGAGAAGAAATCCAGGTTCAAGCCTTGAAAGAATCGAGTATAGACTCTTTGTTTGTAAGTTCTCTTGATTGGATCTAGGTAAACCGTGTCGATAGCGCCGTGGACCGTATAACTGACATCGCAGTCAACACAAGTCGATTGAAAGAAGAAGCACGTGAACTAATTTCTCCTGGCAGTCACCTCCTCATAATAGGTAACTGTCAGATCGGTTCTTAACTTCTACAAATGATTCGACCTAAACTATCCATCATGACACTTCGGCATAATAGTGAGATTATTTTTATGGTCGCCTATCACACTGCTGCCACAGTCAACGCCGACGTCCTGCAAGCAATCCCGTCGATACGATTTTAAATCCTTAAGGTGTATTCCGGTTGCTTGATGTGAGTGCTCTTGCATTCTGGGCATTTTGATGGTTTTTTGATCTTCTTGCGACGCTCGTATTTGTAACCACACTTCAAACATTCCGCAGGAATAATGCGTAGTCGTTTCGTTTCGTTGAGTTGGGACAGATAGCCGTATAGATCCTTTTCAGACTCACCCAGCTCCTTAGATATTGTCCCAATTGAGACTGTGTTCCCGTCAAGTAACTTCAATAATTCTTGGCGGATAGTTTCGTTCCTCTCTCGTGGAATGTCTGCGCTTTTTGCCAACGTAAATCAACAACATCTCATGGTAAATATGCCGGTCTATTCTTTCACTTTTTGTAATAGAGTTTATTGAATGCTTCTTCCGTAAAACCGTTCAATCGTTTATCGCCTACCAGAATTACAGGAACGCCTCGCGCTCCCAATTTATTATATTCACGCCTTCCATTCGCACTTCTTTCGATGTCGTACTCGGTAAATGTAATGCCTATTTGCCGGAAATACTTTCTGGCTTTCCTGCACACCGTGCACCAACTGGCGCTATACATAACAACCCCTGAACT
>CAMYOI010000389.1 GCA_947259955.1 uncultured Gammaproteobacteria bacterium | reverse complement strand
ACGGGTGCGAACAAGATTCGTGTAAAAAGGTGCCACGCCTGTGGATAACTTTTAGCCGTCAAACAACTTACCGTTTGGTAAAGGTTCAGCGTCATGACTGGTCTGGTACTGACCAAACCGCTTTAAATGACGTGTGACATAAGGGCTGAAATAAGCGACATCCTCTCGGTTAACGTCGTAACCGCCATCAGCGAGCTTGCGTAGCAACTCAGTTTGATCAGCGACCGTTTGCAGCATGACCGCGTTGGCAACCAACTGGTTGAACACGATGGCTTTTTCCTGCTCGATGAGATCGTTGGATTTAATCTGACCATCGCTTCCGAAACGCAGGTGATCTGCGAAGCGATGAAATGTTTCGACTTTGTTGGCGCCCGCGGTTACGCTTTCGCGCAATGTGGCATTCTGAATCCACTGGAGTAAATACCCGGTGCGGATCACGCGTCCGAGCTCCTGAAAGGCGAGATACAAGCTATTGTTCCGGCTATAGCTATTGAGCCTCGTCAGAATCCATGATGACGTCACGGTTCCGTGTTGTATTGCTAGCACAGTCCGTAAGTAATCTTTCCAGTGTGACTCAATTCGATCCCAATCGATTGTTCCGCCATAGAGATAGCCCGTGCGTAGTCCATGCCCGCGATTGGCGCGATACAGCGTGAGTTTGCGCCAATTACGAATGCGGGGATAGAGTTCAATGCCGAGCAGATAAGCCAAACCGAACACTGCGGCGGATTGACCGTGACTGTCAGCATGAAGGCGCGTGGGCCGAACGCTGGATGTGTTCTTCAACAGCCCATCAAGAATGTAGGTTGCTTCATGGACACCACATGGGATGAAATGGCTAAACAAGGCAACGTAATTATCGACGACATGTCGATAAGCAACGCCACCGGTTCGCCCATAGCGCACATGATGAGCGGCAAACAGATTGTCATCGTAGGTTTCAATGTGCGTGCCGTCGGCGGCAGCACTGTCGCCCGTGCCCCAGCAGGTGGGTAAATCGAACTGCGCATAGAAGTCGATCAGATCACGACAGGCTTGTTGAATTTCCTCGGTGCCCATGTGCCGCCGATTGGCGAACTTGAGCAAATGTGCTGGGACAGGCTGATCAAAATGGCGTGTTGCTTGGGTCGCACCCAAACCGCAGCCATAAGCAAACGTGGTCAAGATATAACGGCGTGATGGGTTGTCGATTTGCGGCGCAATACGACCGGGTGGGCCGAAATGACGTGTCCAACCAGTCCACCGATCAGTGTTATACAAGGCTTCTAAGATGGTTCTCGGCACAATGGGTTGCCCATCTTTATCCAATTGCACCATTTCATACTTGAAAATTGCTTGTTCCAACCAATGGCATCGTTGACTCAGCCACTCCCGCAATTGATCCGCAAATAACTTGCCATCGTTGGGTAGTTGCCGTTCAGCCAGGTATTTTTCGACGGCTTTCGTATCCGACTCAATAGGATACAAATACTCGGTATAAGATCCGTAATTGTGCGATCCGGGAACCCAAACATCGCCGGCGGCAAGCGCATCCGTGAGCGCGAAGAACAGCGCTATTTCCAGCGTTCGGCGATGAAAAGCCCCTGGTACATCCGGATCGGAAACGAGCGCTTGCCATGGCTTTTCAAGAAAGCTGAGATCGCCATCGAGTCTAATCCATTCGGCACGGTCCGATCGCAACGCAGCCAGTAAAGATAGGGTATTGAGAAGCGCCGTATGACGTTGAGTTGACTGCAACGGTAAAAAGCTCACCAGATCCATCAGAAGCGAGCGTTGGTTACGGTAGCGACGTGTAACAAACGGTCTCCAATTGCGACCGCGGCGTTTAAGCCGCGATTCACATTGTTCGATAACAGTCGACGCACCACCGCAGGCGTGAAAACGCTCACCGAGTTTGCTGTAGAACACGCTCATGTCGTCAGCGCTTCTGTAGTCGCACGCAACATCAAACAAAAGGCCAATAAGCCGCTCTGTTGTCTGGCGTACCTGCGCCAACCAAGCCTCCAGATCATCTGTCGCCTTTCGACGCAATTTCCGCATCACCTTGGTCAACATCGAAACAAGGTCATCGAGCACGCGCGCACGGGCATCGAACAGCACAGCTAACAACAGCGTGCGACGCCGATGAGTACGGTACTCTCCAATCTCGGCGGCATTCAGTCGCTTAGCCTCCTCAGCCCACTGTATGATCTTGACTTCGTATACTGGTGAATGTGAACAGTGATTCCGGCGCAACGTGAACACCTGAACATCCAACGCATCACGGCTTGGGTTTTTAACTCAGGTGTTCATGTTGGGTCAACTGGTTCATGATTTTTCGCATGGATTCTCCTTTGAGTTGTAGTCGATGAGCGTTGTGCATGAGGCGGTCAAGGATGGCGTCTGCCAGGGTGTTGTCGCCGATGCCGGCATACCACTGATCGGTAGGCAGTTGGCTGATCATGACTGTGGAGGTATGCCCGTGCCGGTCATCCATAATTTCCATCAGGTCGTTGCGTTGGGCTGGGTTGAGTTTTTCGAGTCCCCAGTCATCGATGATGAGCAGTTGTATCTTGGCCAGTAGTTTAAGCCGTTTGTGGTAGCTGCCGTCGGCCTTGGCCTGGGTCAGTTCGAGAAACAATCGTGAGAGTCTGTAGTATTTGACGCTGTAACCGCGCAGGCAGGCGCTGTGGCCCAGTGCGCAGCCGAGGAAGGTCTTGCCGCTGCCACAGGGGCCGGTCAGCAGGAGGTTGTGGCCCCGTTCGATCCAGTCGCCCTGAGCGAGATGTGCGATCTGGTTTTTTTTAATATTACGCGGGTGCTGATAGTCGATGTCCTGGACGGTGGCGGCGAGTTTGAAGCGGGCCTGGCGGATGAGGCGGTGTTGTTTACGTTGTTGTCGGTTCAAGCATTCCTGTTCGACCAGCAGGGTCAGTCGTTCCATGAAGGCCAATCCCTCATAGGTGCCGACCTGTTCCAGTTGGGATTGCAGGGCGGCGGCCATGCCGGGGAGTTTGAGTTGGCGCAGTGTGGTCAGGGTTTGTGTGGTCATGATGTTATCTCGTTGGGTTAATGGAAGTTGTGGGGGCCGCGGATATTTTCGTGGTCCTGTGGGAGCGTGGTGTCCAGGGTGAGTTGTTCGGGGAGTTGGTCCCGATTACTGCGCAGGATTGACTTGATCTGCTTGAGACGAAGCAAGCCCTGGTGATTGGCAATGCGGCAGGCGGCGTCGAGTCGCTCATGTGGATACTCGCGGGAGAGGTTGAGCAGGCCGAGACAGACCCGGTAGGCTTGCTCGGGATGAGCTTTTGTGTCGATTTGCATGCTCACCCAGTTCAGGGTTTCAGGCCCGATATCCTGGGCCCAGTTTTTCAGTCGACCCGGTGTCCATTTTTGATGTTTCTGATGGCGTTTGGGCATGTGGGCCGGCTCAGTGGTGACGCCGGGCCGGTAGCTGCGGGGATGGGTAGCGACAGGTTGCTGGCGGAAGAACACGGTGATCAGGTTCTCGCCGGCGTGCAGTTCCAGGGTTTCGCCTACGTATTGGTGGGGCACCGAGTAGTGATGCTGCTGGTACTGTGCGTGGTAATCGATGTTGACCTTGACCGGTTTGATATCGACATAGCGGTAGGGGTGGCGAGGCAACGGTCTGAGGGTGGGCTTGTCGAGTTGTTCGAATGCCTGCCGGCGGTTGCCCGGCAACTGCTTGAATGGTTTTTGATTCAGTTCATCGAGCAGGACACGTATACACTGATTCAGCTCGGCCAGGGAGAAGAAGGTGTGGTGGCGCAGGCGCGCCAGGATCCAGCGCTCGACGATCTGGACACCCACCTCGACCTTGGCCTTGTCCTTCGGCCTGTAGGGCCGTGCCGGAACCACCGCGAGCTGATAGTGCTCGGCCCACTGCTGGTAGCTGGCGTTGAGATCGGGATCATAGCGGCAGGCTCGGCTGACACCACTGCGTAAATTATCCGGCACCACGATCGCCGTTGATCCACCAAAGTACTCGAATGCCCGCACGTGGCTGCCCAGCCAGTCGGGCAAGGCCTGGCTTAGCGTGGCTTCGGCATAGGTGTAGTTGGAAGCGCCCAGTACGGCGACGAAGATCTGAGCCGGATGGATCTCGCCGGTAGCGGCACAGATGACGGGCACCGTTGGCCCACAGTAATCGACAAAGCACTTCTCACCAGCCTTGTGGACTTGGCGCATAGAGCGCTTTTGCAAGTCCCGCCAGTGTCCGTAGCGGTCGCAGAACTGAGAATAGCTGTAACAGCGGTTGGGGTACTGCTGCGTGTATTCTTCCCACAGCAGCAGCTTGGTGACACCCTT
>CAMYOI010000388.1 GCA_947259955.1 uncultured Gammaproteobacteria bacterium | reverse complement strand
ATGACATCGCAACTGGCCTCTTCTTACCTGGGCATCGGCAAGGCCCAGCGCAAAATTGCCAGCGAATTAAAGGTAGACCCTTATTCCGACAACCCTGTCCTGCAGGCGGAACTGGCGCGGGTGGGAAAAATATCCGGCACCGTCGGTAAGGTCACAAAAATAATGATCCCGATACCCTCGGTAGTCGGTACAGCGGCCAGTGTCAGTAACCTCGTCTGGAACCTGAGCCCCACGGATCTTCTGATCCAGAACCAGGAGACGTTGAAGGCACTCGGCTACGGTGAAGAACTGATCCAGCAGTTTTTTTCGAATACGTTTTACTCGCCGACAGAGCAGACCGCGTTTGTTGCCGCGGTAAAGTCACTGGACACGGCTAAAGGTAGAGAAATTCTGCTGCAGAACGCCGTCAAGGTAGAAACAGCCATCGAGGGTAAATTCATGGTCAGGTCGGTTCTGTTCGCCCAGCTTTACCATGAGCAAGTTGAGCCGGTGACGGAGATCATAGCATCGTCAACCGCGCTGGTTCCGGTTGTTATTACGAAATCCGGGGATGGGATAATTTTCGCGCCGCTGGATCAGCTTTTGTGGACCGAGGAGGTAGAAGAGGTGGTTACCGAGCTGGCCGGATTGATGGACGAACACGGAGGTTCGGATAAGCACTTGCTGTGGGTGGAAGGCGATATATCCGAACTGGCGCTCACCAAGCTCAAGTCCGGAGGGTGGGTGGAGAAATCAGCGGCATTCGACAAGCTGGAACAAATAATCAAGGATTAGATTTCTGCCGATTACCACTGGGAGACTTTTAATGTTCCCTCCGTGGAGCTCGACAACGGCAAGGGCAACGTGGGCGTAATCCACTTCGACGCGCATTACGGCGCGACCCAGATGATGGGTCACCTGATCACCCACGGGGAGTGGGTCAAGCGGCTGTTCGTCGAGGGACACGTGCCCGGCAAGAACTTCATCCGGGTGGCCTTGAGAGGCTACTACCCGGATAAGGATTCGTTCGAATGGATGCGCAAAGTGGGCTTCCGCTACCACCCGATGGCCGAGGTCGAGCGGCGCGGCTGGGACGCGGTGATGGAAGACGTTATCAAGGAGGACAAGGACGGACCTGAATATCTCTATATTTCCTTTGACATCGACACCCTCGATCCGGCCTTCGTTCCCGGGACGGGCACGCCCGCCAGGTGGTTGCAAGCGGGGCTCCGGTGGGGCATCCTATCCGCATTTGGCAGCATGGTCGTCGAGAACCGCGCCATGCGAGCGGAGGGCTGTCACAAGCCACATATGGACATCACCGATGCGGCCAAATCCGTCCGCTTCACTTACTAAGGCATCTTGCGTGGGCTGTTTCGCGAGGCGCGGGGGATTGTGACTAAATGCATATTGACCGATCAAGGCGTGTTCGTCGCCTTTGAAGTGCTAGGCAAGTACGATGAGAATTACATGCCGCCGGAGGTAGCCCACGCGCTAAAGGCAACGCAAAACCTGTAAAGCGAGTAAACAACATGTTTCCCGAAATTGGACAATTTGCGCTCATACTGGCGCTGTGCATGGCCCTGGTGCAATCCATCTTTCCGCTTATCGGCGCGGCCCGGGGCATTCCGGGATGGATCGCCGTGGCTAGGCCAGCGTCTTATGCCCATCTGGGTTTCCTGGGCCTGGCCTACGGCTGCTTGACTTATGCGTTCATTACGCATGATTTCTCAGTGTCCTACGTGACGATGAATTCGAACAGCGCGTTGCCTCTGGTGTACCGCATTTCCGGCGTGTGGGGTGCTCACGAGGGCTCATTGTTGCTGTGGGGTCTGATACTGGCGCTGTGGACCGGCGCCGTTGCGGTGTTCAGCCGCAGCGTCCCCGAGGCCATGACCGCCCGGGTTATCGGTGTCATGGGCCTGGTCAGCGTCGGCTTTCTGCTGTTCTTGCTGTTCACGTCCAATCCGTTCGAGCGCCTGCTGCCCGCTGCCCCGGAAGGTCGGGATCTCAATCCGCTGCTGCAGGATTTCGGACTGGCCATACATCCACCCATGTTGTACATGGGTTACGTTGGTTTCGTGGTGCCGTTTGCGTTTGCTATCGCGGCGCTCATGCACGGCAAACTCGACGCGGCGTGGGCGAGATGGTCGCGACCGTGGACCAATACGGCGTGGATGTTTCTTACCCTGGGCATCGCGCTCGGCAGTTGGTGGGCCTACTACGAGTTGGGCTGGGGCGGCTGGTGGTTCTGGGACCCGGTGGAGAACGCATCGTTCATGCCGTGGCTGGTGGGCACCGCGCTGATACACTCGCTCGCCGTCACCGAAAAGCGTGGCGCGTTCAAGGCGTGGACCGTATTGCTGGCGGTGTTCACGTTCTCCTTGAGCCTGCTCGGCACTTTTCTGGTGCGCTCAGGCGTGTTGACTTCGGTGCACGCGTTCGCAACGGACCCGGCCCGAGGGGTGTTCATACTAGCGTTTCTGGGCGTCGTGATTGGCGGTTCGCTGGCGCTGTATGCCTGGCGGGCGCCCTCTATACGTTCCACCACCAGCTTCGAACTGGTTTCGCGGGAAGCCGGGCTGCTGCTCAACAACGTTTTGTTGGTGGTGGTTGCGGCCACGGTGTTATTAGGGACGCTGTATCCGCTGGTGCTCGATGCCCTGGGCGTTGGCAAGATCTCGGTCGGCCCGCCTTACTTCAACAGCGTATTCATTCCGCTGACCATACCACTGGCGGTGGCGGTCGGTGTAGGGGCTATGGCCCGCTGGCGGCGCGACCGGTTTTTCAGGCTGATGGGCCCGTTATGGTGGATGTTGGCGGTCAGCGCGGCCGCCGGTGTGGCCCTGCCGTGGGCCGCGGGCGGATTCTTCGACTGGCGTGCCGTGCTCGGCGTTGCGCTGGCGACATGGGTGGTGCTGTCCACCCTGCAGGCGTTAATGGAACGGATTCGCAATAAACCAGGAAAACTGAGAGCCCTATTGGCTATTCCCAGTGGTTTTTACGGCATGATCTGCGGCCACCTTGGTATAGCCATATTCATCGTCGGCATTACCCTGGTTAGTATCTACGAACAGGAGAAGGATGTGAGCCTGGCGCCCGGGGAAAGCTACTCGCTCGGCGCGTATGAATTTCGCTTTGACGATATAAGTCGGGTAATCGGTCCAAACTACACCGCCCACGCCGGCGCGATAACGGTACTAAGCGATGAACGGACGATTACGACTTTGAGGCCCGAGAAACGGGTGTATATCGTTCAGTCTCAACCTATGACGGAAGCTGCCATCGATGCCGGCCTGTTCCGCGACCTTTACGTTTCCCTGGGAGAACCCCTTGACGACCGCAACACTTGGAGTGTCCGCTTATACTACAAGCCATTCATCCGCTGGATATGGCTTGGCGCGATTTTCATGGCAATGGGTGGCTTGCTCGGCGCCATGGATCCGCGCTACCGGATGTCTAGGCTGGCTGAGAAGGACCGCCGGGTTGCGGCCACTGCGACGGCTGGAGCCGTATGATGAACTCCAGGAAGGGTCGTTTCTGTCATGCCGATCGCGGGCGCATTATTGAGCATGGTGGAATTGCTCTCGCTGGACCTGATCAGATATCTGCAATCCGCGTTATGAAGACCTTAACGGTTTTGACGCTAGTACTGTGGACCTTGAACGCGGGGGCGAACCCGGAAGTCCTGGAATTCGATAATGCGGCGCAGGAACAGCGTTACAACACGTTGATCGATGAACTCCGCTGCCTGGTCTGCCAGAACCAGAACCTGGCGGACTCCAACGCCGATCTGGCCAAAGACCTGCGGCAAAAGACCTACCAGATGATCAAGGACGGGACGCCCGACGATGAGATCATTGGCTATATGGTCGACCGCTATGGAGACTTCGTGCTCTATCGCCCGCCGCTTAAATTGACCACCCTGTTTTTGTGGATCGGCCCTTTCATTATTCTGCTTATCGGTATGGTCTCGCTGGTCAGGTTCATACGGCATCGCCGCGGCCAAGCCCTTCCAGCGCCGGACCAGCAGCAGCGCGAGCAGGCGCAGCGTTTGCTGCACGGGGACTGACCAAGGGATACGCAGTAGACCCCGACAAGCCGGTCGTCCGGGTTCAGTTGCCTTAAATAGCCAGGGGTTGGATAACACCTATTCGCAATGTCGGCTAGGCTCCGTAGACCAGGAACAAGCCAAAAACTACGGCAATTACGAGCCATGTGCGATAAATCGTATTGGAAAGTCGATCGAACCACTCGACGAGTTTTCTGAGTCGATCCTGGCCAATAATCAGCAATCCAACCGCAGCGAATATGGTAAGCCACCCCACCAACTGAAA
>CAMYOI010000387.1 GCA_947259955.1 uncultured Gammaproteobacteria bacterium | reverse complement strand
GGTGAGTGCCCTTCAATCCCTGTTCATTCCGGTCAGAGGGGAAAATCTTACCCGACGGCTGATCCAACTGAACGCAGGTCTCGTTTTATTCGGCGTCGGCATCGGGCTGATGCTGCAGTCGGGCCTCGGGGTGCCTCCCTGGGACGTGCTGCACCAGGGCCTTGCCGTCCAATTCGGGCTGACGGTCGGGCTGTGGTCCATCATCGTGTCATTCGCGCTTCTGCTGCTGTGGCTGCCGCTCAAAGAGCGATTTGGCATTGGCACTTTCCTGAATGCTGTGATCATCGGGCTGATGATCGACGCCACCGCAGCGCTGGTCCCGAAGGCGGAACAAATGGTAACGGCTGGGTTAATGCTCGTCGCAGGTATTTTGTTGGTGGGACTGGCGTCGGGGCTGTACATCGGGGCCAACCTGGGACCCGGGCCGCGGGACGGGCTGATGACCGGCATTGCCCGCAGAGGCCCTTCGATTCGGCTCACGCGCTCGATTCTGGAGATCGTGGTGCTGGTCAGCGGCTGGCTGCTCGGCGGTACGTTTGGTATTGGCACCCTGGCCTTCGCATTTCTCATCGGACCGTTGGTGCAATTCTTCCTTCCCCGCTGGACGGTGAACACCGGCCGACCCGAGGACGCCTGGGATCACCCGGCGCGCTGAAAATTCCCGGAATAGAGCAGCCAGCGGACGCCTGCGCGGAGTGCAGGATGATCCGCTCCAGCGACTCTAGCCAATAGGTTCAAGAATTAGCCCCATGCGTATCTGGAAATTGCCTTTTCGTTAATAAACTATTGAGCAACTACGGATGAAACTATTAACGAATGCAGCGAAGGAGAGAAGTATTGTTGTTGTCCTGGGAAGTGCCTTGCAGACTGCATTGGCATCCGATATTCATCGTGCCGCGGAACGCGAAGGCTTGGAAACCGTCACACAATCGCTTAACAATGGAACACCTATTGACAAACAAAATGAATCTAGTGAAGGAGCATTGTACCTTGCGGCCAAGAAGGGACACGGCAACGTAGTCAAAGTGTATCCTCGATAAATGGGCGGACTGAAACGCGAATGGAGCTATGATGATCTCAACAATCTGATCAATTACGCTATGGGCTCTATTCCGCGCAAGAAGATGTCGTTTTTCAGATTGAAGATAAAGGTCGTCGTGCCGCTTTGCTCGATGATCGGCGTACGCTTTCAGAGGATCCTGCTCCATTGCCCAAATCATTCTTCGATGTTGTTAAAAAAAACCGGACGTGCGCGTGCCGCGCGTACCCGCCGTTGCCATCGCCTCGAAACCTGTTTACCCCGCATGGGTTGCCGGAATATGGCAATGGCTCTTGTGGGTCGCAAGCGCCAGTTTGTCAACATTCTGCGACGCTCCGCAACGAGTATTTCCGAGAAGTTCGATACCGAGAATTTTGGCAACATCCTATCCTGTTTTTCGCTCCCGTGTCGCAGCAGAATCCTCGCATAAATGCAGAGATTTGGTGACTGCTCATAGCTGTATCGAGGTCATTAGATTTCAGCGGTGCTGCACCACACCAAACAGGCATCAATCCAGCCCTTCGCTATTTGGCTAGAAAACACCGGGATGACTCTTCCTTGCCCAGACTGTGTAAAAACTCCAAAAACTCTCTGTTACCCTTCCTGCAATGGAGATCGTGGCGTAGAGACGATCCTGCGAGGTCGAAATTTAAAGTCCAAGATCTGAAACGAGTTTTTACACAGTCTCTGCCCGCAGCAGACATGCACTAATTCAATATACTTTGATGAAACAACCAGGATCTACAACTACTCCGCAATGAAAAAAGGGTCGGTACCCTTTATCCATTCCGGGAATCGGAAAGGCCGATTATATTCCCCAACGATTCATTGGACCGGACAAGATAATTGTCGTCTAATACACGACCCTGCTGGATTTCATGAGCCTGTCCGGCACGCTGATCAAGAACGCTATTGTACTGATCGACGAGATCGAGATCCAGAAGCCGCAGGCCGACAGTCCCTACCAGGCGGTAGTGGAATCCGGCGTGAGCCGGCTGCGGCCGGTGTCGATGGCGGCATTTACCACCGCGCTCGGCATGATTCCGCTGCTGTTCGATGCCTTCTTCATCGCCACCGTACTGACCATGGTGGTCATCCCCGCGTTCTACGCCGTCTTGTTCAAGATCCCTGCGCCTGCGAAAAATTAAGCGAACTGTACTTTGTGAATCAGTGGTTCGAACGGAGCATTGAACGGCCAATTTTTAGAAGTGCGGGGGGGTTAGAAGAGACCAGGTGAGGGCTGTCAGGGTAATCATCAGAACAATTCCCAGGGGGCCGGAATGAGGAAAAGACCGATATCCGATCCATAGCGGGCTGGCCTTGTAGATGACGAAAGATCGCGGGAGTTCGACAGCGACCACACCGGCGGCGTGCACCGCGATCGGCAGCCACAGGGATTGGCCGCCGGCAACATACGCGGAACCCAGTACGATACCGACGAAGAACAAGCCGATGGCCGGCTGCAGCGGGGGTTTTCGACGCGAATCACGGCGACGCGCGAAGTGAACGGAGGAAAATATTATGGACGACAAAACGATTGCAACAAACGTTCCCCACGGACCATCCAACCAGTTTAGCAACGCATGAAGAATGACACCACGAAAAACCGCTTCTTCCATCGTAGCGAGAGGTATGGGTGTGAGAAAACAACCGATCACGCGCCTGATTGTCTTGGATTTTGAATACAACATGGAGACTTCAATTGCACCCGCCAAGTAATACACACCGTAGATCAGTGCAAAACCGACGACGCATGTCGTGCACAGTATGCCCATTGCCTCTATCGGTGCGGGTAGTCGAAACGCTTGCAGGTAGAAATCTACAGGACTGACGCCAATAAGCAGCGGATAGCCAATGATGATCAACAGCCAGTATGTCTGGACCATCACTTTCATTGGATAGACTACCGCCGGAGCTTTAGTGTAGTAGCGCAATGGCGGTGCGAGTTTTTCCCCGCTCAAGAGAAGCAGGATACTTTGCACTCCCCAGAGTAGGGCAATGCCCGCCACGACCAGGATACTAATCGCCATCATGGGATTCATTACTTGGCGCCATCTCCTGCTCCACGTTGCCAAACTCCGGACCAGTGTCGATCCAGCCAGAACTGCCAGCTCCCGGGACACTGGCGTAAATATTCCGAGAACAAATCACACCAGTGTTGCATGCCTGTGGTCATGGTCCGTGCCCGATCACCCGCGCGTGAGTACTCCTCGATCTCACGGCAATGGATTAACACCCGGTCATCCTCCCATTGCAGAAACGCGCTAACCACTGGCGCTCCGGTTACCATTGACAGGCTGACTATGCCCGGCCGCAGGTTGACACCGTGCCCGAGCAGATTGACCTTGACTCCATCGCTGGGCCCCGCCAACAGATCCGGGGTGATGACAAGAATATTCCCCTCCTTTAGCGTACGGGTGCATACGCGCATATCTGATGCAACGTTTCCCCGGCGCGGTCGGAAAATGACCTTACACTGTCCCGCGGTGTTGTAGTAATGCATCTTCACACGCATATGTGGCTCGTATTTGCTCTCCCTTACAAGTCCGACCGTGGGATATTTGCGCGCCATGATGGCGGCTGTTAATTCATGGGCAATCAAATGAGGCACAGCGAAAATGACGCCTTTACCCCGGCTCAACGCTTCCTCCAGAATAACCTCACTATCGTCAAAAACCATCCAGTCCAATAACCCAGAATCAACAACCCCACGGTGATACATCTGTCCCGCATGGGAAATCCACATTCCGAGCTTGTGGAAGTAATCCGCGGACGCGTTCGCGGGCACGTTGCCCGGCCCCAACGCAAGTTCCATGTTTTTCTCGACACGACGGCGTAGCGGCGCAACTGAGTTGAGGAGTGATTGAATGGTGTTTGCCGTGGCCTTTGTCCGACTCACGGGAATTAACCGGCCGAGGTCGATGACCCGATGGATTGCTCCATACTTTAGAACGGTTCCGATTCGACGTAGAGGGCGTGGCATCGCTTACATCTCCGTCACCACGATGGGCAATAGTCCAAAGAGGGATCCCTAAAACAAGTACATGCTGACACTTTGTATTATTTTCCGTCCTGCTGCACTATAGACCCTTGACGGATTTGAGTAACATGGTCGTATCGAGCCGGCTTTTTCTTTGCTCCACAATCTTGACTGGCAGATTGTGCCGATCCGGCGCTAACCAAAAAGTCAGCTTCCGGTCCGGCCGTTCGAAACGAACTTGTTCGATCTTAACCGTATCGAACTCCCCCAAGGCCGTCTTTACCCGTTCCCTGGATACGCCCAGATTATCGAATTTCCGTACTTTGGTTCCCCCCACGATGTGCAGCACTCTGTTCTCGAACGCGGAGGCTCCGCCTGCAATCAAAGCAAATGGTACGCTGCAGTTGTCCACGATATAGCCGTCGGATATGGTTATTTTTTCACCATTACTGAACTCCACAGCTCTTTCGTCCCAGTTGAATCCCACTTTGCGATCGAAGGCATCCTGCCCTTCGCGCACTATTCTATAGCTTTCCGGCGTTACCACGTTATTGTCGACTGTAAACCGGCAATACTCACGGACGGTGCCGCCAAGCAGAATGGATGCCATTCCTTCTGCGTGGGTTTCAGCAGTTGCTTCATAATAGTCATCCAGTTTTATGAGTTTGCTGCTCAAGCCGCCCAGTTCCGCGGCGCCGAGGGTCACTTCGTACTCCAGTTCAATTATGTCGGGCAAAGATTGCGCCGCTGCATTGTGCTGAATCGCAAACGTATAGAAAAGGCAAATTACCACTTTAATGACCAAAGTGTTTACTTGCGGGAGAGGGTTCATTGCGTGATGGGTTTATGACGATGGAGACAAGGCGATGGCACGGCTATCCAGTAATACTCACCCATTAGCTATTTTCCAACGATTTTCGGCGAACCAGCGTAGAGCTTTGGAGAGTATCTCTTGTTCCACTTCTTGCACCATTTTCTTCAGGGCCCAGGGATGCGAGATGGATGGGGTTGTTCAATCACTCGACGGATACGCAGCATAATCGCTATGCCTGTGGTCAGCAACCGTTCGCACAGGGTGCGTTGGCCAGTTTGACAGGTCAATTGAGTACTGAATATTTTTCGCACCCACCTGGCAGCGGGCCTACGATGCTGAGTTTTCGGGTTCTCGATGCAGGACACGGTGGAAAAGATGAATTCGGTGACTTGATAATCGAGGCCCGTGCCTCAGCTTCCGATAGACCTAGGTGTGTACCGGCTCAGCGGCTCCCGTTTATTGTTACCACGCAACCTTGCGCCGATCCTTCTCCGCCTCCTCGGAATCCATCGCCGGGTCGGTCCGGGACTCCGTGGCGAATTGGTATTCAAGCCGCGATGGGGAGCTGATAGAGCCCTCGGCAGTGAGTCTGCCAACGGCAATTGTTTAACTCAGTGGACTTCATTAGACATCTGTTATCTTTTTAAGGGATCGGAGGGCGCCGAGCAGTTTCGAAATATCACGTTAGTTACAGTGTTCGATTTGCGGTCTGGTGAAAAAAGGTGAACACTTCAAGTGAAGTGTTCACCCAGCATAAAGCTTTCTACTTTGACAAGTTGCGACTACCGCAAGTCAGGCCAGATCGAAGCGATCGGCATTCATGACCTTGGTCCATGCGGCAGCAAAGTCGTTCACGAACTTCTCCTTGTTATCGTCCTGGGCATAGACTTCGGCATACGACCGAAGAATCGAGTTCGACCCGAAGACGAGATCAACTCTCGTCGCCGTCCATTTGACTTCATCCGTTTTGCGATCACGGATTTCGTACAGGTTGTTACCGGCAGGCTTCCAGGTGTTGCTCATGTCGGTCAGGTTGACGAAAAATTCGTTCGTCAGCGCGCCTTCGCGATCGGTGAACACACCGTGCTGGGTGCCGCCGGTGCCGCCGTGGTTGGTGCCGATGACCCGCATGCCGCCGACGAGCGCAGTCATCTCGGCAGCGGTCAGTCCCATAAGCTGGGTGCGATCGAGCATGAGCTCTTCGGCGCTCACGGCGTAGTCCTGCTTGAGCCAGTTGCGATAGCCGTCATGAATCGGCTCGAGCGACTCGAACGAATCGATATCTGTCATCTCGTCAGTCGCATCGCCACGCCCAGGCGCAAACGGAACGGTGATGTCGTGGCCGGCTGCCTTCGCCGCCTGCTCGATGCCGACGTTGCCGGTAAGCACGATGACATCGGCCACGCTGGCACCGGTATCGGCGGCGATGCCTTCGAGCACGCCAAGCACCTTGGCAAGCCGCTCGGGCTCGTTGCCTTCCCAGTCCTTCTGCGGCGCGAGACGGTTGCGCGCGCCATTCGCGCCGCCACGCTTGTCCGAGCCACGGAAGGTTCTGGCGCTGTCCCAGGCGGTGGTGACCATTTCGGTAACGCTTAGACCGCTGGCTTTGATTTTCGCCTTGACAGCGTCCACATCGTAGCTCGTGCTGCCCGCGGGAATCGGATCCTGCCAGATCAGGTCTTCCTCGGGCACATCAGGGCCGATATAGCGCGCCTTCGGCCCCATATCGCGGTGCGTGAGTTTGAACCAGGCACGGGCAAAGACCTCATCGAGATAGGCCGGATCTTCATGGAAGCGCTCGGCGATCTTGCGGTACTCCGGGTCCATCTTCATCGCCATGTCGGCGTCGGTCATGATCGGCTTGTGGCGGACCGACGGATCCTCCGAGTCGACCGGCTTGTCTTCTTCCTTGATGTCCACCGGCTCCCACTGCCAGGCGCCTGCTGGGCTCTTCCTCGATTCCCATTCGTGGTTGAGCAGCATGTCGAAATAGCCGTTGTCCCACTGGGTCGGATTAGTCGTCCAGGCGCCTTCGAGACCGCTGGTGACCGAATCATGGCCAATGCCGCGGCCGGTCTTGTTCAACCAGCCCAGGCCCTGATCCTCGACATTGGCCGCTTCGGGCTCCGGCCCCAGCAGTGCCGCGTCGCCATTGCCGTGGCATTTGCCCACGGTATGGCCGCCGGCGGTCAGGGCGACGGTCTCCTCGTCGTTCATGGCCATGCGCGCGAAGGTTTCGCGCACGTCCCTGGCGGTCTTGAGCGGATCGGGCTGGCCGTCCACGCCTTCCGGATTTACATAGATCAGGCCCATCATTACCGCGGCCAGCGGGTTTTCCAGGTCCCGTTCGCCCGAGTAGCGACTGTTCGGATTATCGGTCGGCGCCAGCCATTCTTTTTCCGAACCCCAGTAGATGTCCTTTTCCGGGTGCCAGATGTCTTCGCGACCGAAGCCGAAGCCGAAGGTCTTGAGCCCCATCGACTCATAGGCGACGTTGCCCGCGAGAATAATCAGGTCGGCCCAGCTGAGCTGGTTGCCGTATTTTTTCTTGATCGGCCAAAGCAGGCGACGCGCCTTATCGAGGTTCGCGTTGTCGGGCCAGGAGTTGAGCGGCGCAAAGCGCTGATTACCGGTGCCGCCGCCGCCGCGGCCATCGGCAATCCGATACGTGCCCGCGGCGTGCCATGCCATGCGAATCATCAGGCCGCCGTAGTGGCCCCAGTCCGCGGGCCACCATTCCTGGCTGTCCGTCATCAGTGCATGCAGGTCTTTCTTCAACGTTGCCACATCAAGCGACTTGACCGCCTCGCGATAGTCGAAGTCCTCTCCCATCGGGTTGGTCTTGGAATCGTGCTGATGCAAAATGTCGAGGTTCAGGGTTTTAGGCCACCATTCCGTGACCGACGTGTCGCCCGTCGTAATTGCCCCGTGCATCACCGGGCATTGACCGGTGACTTTCTCTGCGGTCGTACTCATCGTTGCGTTCCTTTCGTTCGTGATTTTGAGCACGCATTATACGATACGTCGTTTATTAATGACCCTTATGGTTTGGGGGATTAGAATTAGCAAGTATGGATAGCGTGTGCCCGGCGACCTC
>CAMYOI010000386.1 GCA_947259955.1 uncultured Gammaproteobacteria bacterium | reverse complement strand
GTTATACGTGGCGATCAGCAGCCAGCACAGCTCGACGTCCACTACGGAGTCAATTGGGCTCGTTTCGACCTTGGTGAATCGAGTCCGTTCATCGGGTGCGAGTCCGTCGAAAAAAGCGCGAGCTGCCCGTTTGAGTTGTGCCTCATCGACCCCGGGTGAGTCTGCGTTTGCCACACCTGCCTCGATGGCGGCAATTGTCGCCTTGACAAAATCGCCGAGCGCTTTGCGCGCATCGTGCCAGCGCGCACGCCAGTCGAAGCCTCGCGCCACCAGTGTCCCCAGTTTATGTACGGACCATGCCAAGTAGCTTTCCTGTTCCGAGGATCGCAGTCGCTGCAGTCCGAGGTCGTTGGCGAACATGAACCAAGGTGCTTTGAGCTTGCCAGTGGTTTCGAAGGCACGGAGATAGACCAGGTAGGAGAGATCCGTTGTCTCTGCGCTCCCGGCCAGTTCACCCATGATCTGGCTTGCCTTCCTGTCCGACTTTCCCTGAATCACCCTAGTCGGCCAATACCGCACTGGGCAGGTCCCCCGATTCGGCTAGCGGGAAGACACCGACGATCAGAATCCCGGCCATCAGCACGAGAAACCAGACCCCCCGAAGAATCCATCTGCCAATCACGAACTGTGCGCTCTATGGTTTCGGTCAGGAAGAGTACGCACGGTTCCTTGCTGAATGGATTGGAAGAAGCGGTGAATTCAAGTGGCAAAAAGCTCCTGATTGGACTCGAAACGGTGCACATAGTGACTGCATAGTGATACTTGACCTGATTAAACACATTGCTACTGAGCCTATTCCAGAATCTAAAATTCGCAGCAAGAAACCAAAACAACAATCTGAAGTGTCGATTCTGAAATTAATAATGAAGTTTTTTGCTCATGACGGGTTGCTTTCTAAATACATGTTGTCGCCTCGTTTGAGGTTTGAAGCGTTTTTAAAGCCTTTGCTGGTTATCGTCGCTTTACAGGTAATCCCACGGTTCATTTTGGTGCAGCCATATGGGATCCGAATTACTCTCCATGAATTCATACATGTCCACACCGTCAGTCAATTCAGGCCGCTTGACCCTGACCTTTTTTCATTGCGAAATACGCACATATACTTCTTTTGCCTTTTTTTCTTTCGTTTGGCCACGTTATCCGATTCTACGGAGTGATCAGTTTGTCGTAGCCAGATTGTACAGATAGAGCATTCGCGATCGGCCATTAATTGGCCGTAATTGCGTTACCAAAAGCCGTGGCGACCATACCAAAGCAGCTACGTACTTCTGTTCTCGGTTTTTGACTATGACTTCATGTGTTTGCAGCGTTTGCCGCTCAGAGAGTTGTCCTCAATGCGGGTTATTCTGAACCAAGGAATTTTAACCTTCGTAGATCGCCAAGTTCTTTTTTGCCGCGCCAGTCAAGTATCGTTGATTTCATTACCCGCCGATTTAGACTGAGCCTTATCAGAGGGGTTGTGTTTAATATACCCCTAAATCTTCACCGCACACGACTTCTCCATCGTAGTGCTCTCGGATTTCGCTGACCAACTCTTCTTCGGTAGACCCCCACAATAGTAGGTGCGTCAATACAAGGAGCTTGGGTCGTACTTGATCGGCGATTTGGGCCAATTGCGCTGTAGAGGTATGCATGGCCGCGTGATACCGCCGCCAATGCGGTTCGCGCATGTCGTAACCTTTTTTGGAGTAGACTTCATGAACCAATACGTCGCAGCCTTTCCATAGTTGTGCCGCGGAGTCCATCGGCGCGGTGTCGCCCGAGATTACGATGCGCCGGTCTGAAGTGGTAAACTGATATCCCAAAGCCATCCAGCCTTTACCGTGATCGACTTCGAACGCTTCTACCGACACCTGGTTATCCTGAAAACAAACACCCGGTCCGATTTCGCTGGCCGCCGCACCGTAACCTGCTCCGGTGATGGGCTCCAATCCACACACTCGCATGTCTCGATCCATCTCGTAGGCAGATAATATATGTTCGGTCATGTTCACTAACCCAGGGGGGCCATAGACGGAGAGTGGCTGCGCTCGTCCTAACACCCAAGGGGTCATAATTAAGTCCGCATAACCCGCGGTGTGATCGGAATGAAGATGGGTAAGGAACGCAGTGGTTAGATTTTCCATTCGCAATGCCTCGATACCCGATAAACATTGTCTCCAACAACTACGGCCAACGCCGAACCCATGCGATCCGGTTCTGCGTTGGGTGTTCCAGTGCCCAGTAGTACGACGGCGGTTTTGCTCATCTTTCAGTAGAGTGCATGAACGCCCATAGTATAGACTGGACGGCAAATCCTAAGAGCTCAACAACAATCAGGTCGCTGTTGGCCGGTACGGCGGTGTGGAATTCAGCGAAATTCGCGTCACCAAAGGTAGTTAGTTTAGTCCGCTTTGTCGGGGACAACTGCCATTCGATAGAGACAAAGAACAGCGAATATAAGCGTTTTCTAGCAGACGGTCCCGACCCTACCGTTACCATATGAAAATGGGGTGCGAGAAGCACTCCTCTTTCTACGTTTATTTTGCCTCAGGATGTATACCTTATCGGCGAAGTGTAAGCGCGATCCTGAACCGTTGCCGTTATGCGCTCAGCCCACTACCGATTGCCGTCGTGGTGGCCATACTTCTCTCTGCGCGACCGGCGATCGCTCCCGTCTTCTTGCTCGGTTGGGTAATCGGTGATCTTTGCATTGGCGGTACCCAATCATGATGCCCGGCCTTGATATGGCACCCGGTGAACCTATGGCGCTGTCGGGCTGGATAGGCAGGGATTGAGCAGGGTGTTACTGTTGCTCGCGGGTGCGGCTTCCATCGACGCATCAACGGCGAAACCTTCACGACAGGCCATCGCATTGTTTATATATATCCAGTTGTCGCCAGCCTTAGCGCGGGTCTCCCGATTCTTGTCAATGAGGTTTACGTTCCAGTACAGCCTATGCGAAGATCGATCGAAATTTGAAAATGCCACGCTCATGAAGATAATGGATACGCAATGACTCGCCTCAAACGACGAATAATTTTCGGTACGGCGCTGACCGTTCTGGTTGTGATGATGCTCGCGGTCTGGTTTTACGTGCCAACGCGCAACGCCCTGCAGCGCGCCGAAGCTTTTCAGTTCCGGCGTATGCTGGTGACACAGGCTGACGACGAGACGTACCGGTTTTTTTATATTACCAATCGTGTCCTCGAGGACGGCGAAGGGCGTGTCGAAGATCGTTTTCGCAACGAACGTGGGGCGAGGCTCAATTTTGGCTTCTTCGACACGAATATCGAGCCCACTCTCGGCATCGGAATGATCATCAATCCGAGTGAGTGGTTCCAGGATGAAGAAATCAGGATTCCAAACGTGCAGGTCCTTGAACAGGCTGCCTTCATCGACGAGCTCAGAAAGCAAGTTCAGGCCTCCCCACATGGATCGCTGTTGATCAATGTAAATGGCTTCAGGGAACGCTTTCCGTCAGCGCTGCGTAAGACCGCTTTTCTCGGGCATGTGCTGGACATCAATACCCCTATACTGGTGTTCGACTGGCCCGGGGATCAGGGCTCCACACTGCGGGGTTATCGGCGCGCTCAGGGGGTAGCCACAGCATCGGGCAGAGAACTGGCTCAGGCCCTGGATTTGATCATTCATAAGGTTCAACCCGAGCGGCTCTGGCTGATCGCGAACAGCATGGGGGGACAGGTGGTCGTTGACGCCTTCAGCGCTTTATACCAGGAGGCAGATCTGGCTGATGCCGAAACAGAGATCGAAGATGTGGTGTTGACGGCACCGGACGTCGATCGCAATCAGTTCAACGACCAGTTCAAGAAGGAAATTACCGCTCTGTCCAGAAATCTTACGGTTTACGTTTCCTCCAACGATCGCGCTCTACTGATGAGCCGCATCATCAATCGGGGCCGGCGTCTCGGCGAAAGCACGGTGGATACATTAAACCCAGACCAGTTCGAGGAAGCCGCTTCGGTGCTGCAACTGATCGAGCCGGACAGTACACTCATTACCCTGGTGGACGTTACGCCCATCAATCGCACGCGAAATTTTCACAACTTCAGCTTGGAAACGCCGGAATTCTTTGACGATTTGTATCTGCGCGAGGCGGATCGCGCGCCTCGTCAGGCCCCTTGTCCGCCATCTGACCGTGGCTGTAATCGGCTTCGTCATGGGGGCGTTAGTGGTCTACGTCCACTTGGTGCGCAGCGGCCCGTCCCTTGAGTTGTGGCATACCACGGAACTGACAGAAGAGTTCACGGTAGAAAGGGCTGATGAGGTCCGAACCTTCGAAGATTACAGACGGTTAGAAGCAAAGCTGTTCGCCGAAATGAACCAGGAGATTTACGCACGGACACAAACCGGACCGGGGTTTGAGCTCGCCCGCTACAGTGCAGGCAGCGCCGTCGATCTGCGAGGCCGAAATCCCGACTGGAACCAAAGCTTTGAACTCACCGCTAAAACGCCTGTCGGGGGCGTACTGCTACTGCACGGCATGTCCGACTCCCCTTACAGCTTCCGTGCGCTCGGTAAGGCGCTCAACCAGCGCAATTATTGGGTCATCGGCCTGCGTCTGCCTGGCCACGGTACCATTCCCTCCGGACTTAAGACCGTCAGCTGGGAGGACATGGCGCTCGCGGTTCGTCTCCACATGGAGGACCTGGCGTCCAAGGTAGGACGGTCGTCGATCCATATCATGGGGTACTCAACCGGCGCTCCCCTGGCGCTGAATTATGCGCTGGACGCGTTGGACGGCGCCGCCGCGCCCGCACCCGGCAGCCTGGTGCTGCTGTCCCCCGCCATTGCCATCACACCGGCCGCGGTGCTGGCCAAGTGGAAGACACGGTTGGCTGTTCTGCCCGGTCTGGAAAAACTCGCATGGACCCAGATCCTGCCGGAGTTCGATCCGTACAAGTACAACTCCTTCACCAGCAATGCCGGCGTCCAGGTCCACCGTATCACGCGTGATGTGGCCGCGCGGATTGAGAGCCTTGCAGAATCGGGTCCGATCGAAAATTTCCCCCCGACACTGGTGTTCTTGTCCGCCATTGATGCCACCGTTTCCACTGATGCCGTAGTCGATAACCTGCTTGAACATCTTGCCCCAGACCGTCACGAACTCGTCCTGTTCGATATCAACCGCAACAATGTCAAATCGTCGATTCTGATCTCCGACCCGGGGCCGCTGACCGCTCGAATGCTGTCCAGCGAAGCCTTGCCATTTCAATTCACGTTGATCGCCAACTCGAGCGCCGAGACGAATACGGTAGTGAGCCAACGCAAACTGCCGTTATCAAGCGAACTTACAACGCAGCCGCTGAACCTAGCCTGGCCGAGGGGCGTGATATCGCTGTCCCACGTCGCGCTGCCGATACCATCGAGCGACCCGCTTTATGGTCAACGTCAATACTCGGCGGATAACGTCCTTAACCTAGGTCAGCTCGACATTCAAGGTGAGCGGGGCCTACTGAAGTTCCCCGCCAGCTGGCTGCTGCGTTTGAGATATAATCCTTTCTATGACTTTCTCGAGAACCGTGTGATCGAGTGGATGGATGAGGGGACGAAAGGGATTCCAAAATAGGCGGCGCCAGCCGAATAGCACTCTGATTATTAGGTAGAGCACATTCCCGCTGTTGGACGAAAACGCCAGTTGCCAAAATACCGATAATGGTTGCTTTTGGTTCGTCCGCGGGGCAGTGCTTCGGCGCCAGCCTGCGCCTGGCGTTCAGGTGCTGGGAGTTTTCCGGTTTCACCCGATTACGCAGGACTCCACGCAGCAAGCTCTATTAGTCGCCGGTTCTGTCCGAAAGCCGTTCAGCCGAACACCAGCACCCGGATCGGCAGCAGCAGCGCCTGCCCCCGGATCACCAGCGCGTTGGCAATGCCCATGCCATCCACGATGGCGGATGTGAACGCACTGATTCCCGTTAGCGCCCCGGTTTCGCGTTCGGTAGCTCGGCTGGTGTAAGCCACGCCTGCGCAAACGCTGCCCGGCGGAATGGTGTCGGCGTGGCCCTCATAGATGGGCTCCAGGATGGCCATGATGGTGCCCGGCCGCCGCCGGTCCTGGATGTCGATCAACTGGTCGGTGGGACGTAACTGGCCACCGGCGATGGCGCCCTGCACTTCGGTTACCACCATCGGGATGACCGTCAGCGGCTTCGACGCGCAAGTGATTTCAGTGATCATGCCTACCTTTACGACCTGGGCGGAAATCTGGCCGAAGCCGGCCTGGAATCGGCCCACTCCGGACGAGTAGGGCACCAGGATACCAGCCGGTCGAAGGATAGGGTTGACGATATCCCCGGGTTTCAGCTTGAACTGCTGCACGTTGCCGTCGGTACCGGCATAGACCGTCGATTTTTCGATTTCGGTCTCGGCCTGCACCAGTGCCGCCACGGCCGTGGCGCGCTGCGCCGGCAGCAGGGTATCCTTGCGGCCCTGAACTACGTTGCGCTGAGCCGTGACAACCTTCAGTTCGCCTCGCCGGCTCTCCACCAGTGCACGCTGTGCATCCTCCTGTTGTGCTGTGGCGGCCCCCGGGTTGGCGCGGCGTATGTTCAGGATGCGGGTCAGTTCATCGTCGGCTTGTTGCAGCAGCGCCGATGCCGACTGCACGGCACCATCTGCCGCGGCCAGCTCCGATTCCGCCAGCACCAGTGCCGCCTCGACCTCGATGATTTGGCGTCGCGCCGTCTCAGCGGCCGCTTCCTGGCGGCGGGTGTCCAGCCGGAAAATCGGATCCCCTGCGCGGACGTCCTGGTTGTTCCGCACGTAAACCTCGGCGACCCGGCCCGGCATGTCCGAAAGGATGGTCACGGTGCGGAACAGCGAGGTGACGTTGCTTGCGGTTGGATGAAAGTAGAAAATCACCGAGATCAGACTGATGGCCAGCACCGCACCGCTGGTGATACCCCAGCGCAACTCATACCAGACGTTGTACAGGGTGATTTCATGTCCCAAGCGTTTGCCTTGCTTATGCCGCCGGTACAGGTAGTCCGGCAACACCGTAATAAGGAAGCTGAAGATGAGTTCAATCATCGCCGGTTGACTCACGGTTAGTGGATGGATCCGCGGGTGTCTCGTCCACCTCCGTCATGCCGCTGCTAACCTCGGTGGTTTTCCGCGATTCGCCTATCTCGCTGTCCCTTGACTCGATACCTCCGTCAGTGCGAGATCGCAGCGATCGGGCAATGTCCGTGAGCGGCGCCATGAAATCGGGGATACGGATGGCAGCCAGCAGGATGGCCACGACCCAATACAGGTTGTTCATGGTGAATAGCGAAATCAGTCCGAGCAGTCCGACCAGTTGCATCTGAGCTTTGCTGGTGCCTTTCGCGATTCGGTCGGGAATGGCCTGGATGGTGAAGTAGAGTGCACCGAAGCCCACCACGATGGCGATCAGCGAGATCGTTACGGCGGTGAAAAGAATGTCGGATTCACCCGGGCCGGTAATGTAAAACGGCAGGTGGTCGTGGACCACTTTAACCGTGGGTTCGTTCATGTTGTGTTTCGATCTGGGGGTTTCCTGCAAGTAAACAACAAGTTGATTCCACATTCAACGACTTTGATTAAGGTAGAAGTATTGAGCTTGTGTGTCTGCTTGTGGCCGGGTCCTGCCCGACGCAATACAACAAGATCAACCTGTCGGTATCCAATACGTAACTTTCTCCCTAAATCGATGGCGAGCGCAATCTCGTTGTCGGGAGCAATTCTGGTAACCTGCCAACAACATGAAAGAGTTCTCACTGCTGCTGATTCATCTACTGACGGTTGTCGCCAAGCTGCTTGGCCGGGGCGGTACTAAGGGCATCATCGCTGAGAACCTCCAAATTCGAGTATTTGTAAGAAATCTCGACGAGAACGTACTGGCGCTTTCGGCCATGAAGAGACGGTCGCCAGATTCAAATGACCGGCAGGTTTATACTCACAACGGAAGTTAACAGAACGAAATGGGTAGGCGCTGATGGCGAATGCGAGAGCGATGCTGTTTAAGCTGGAAGGCTAATTTCTTTGGCGTATACATCAATAATACAAGCAGGTACTGTCAAGTTGATGGTCCGCGGGTAGTCCAAAGGTCATCGGGGTGGCAGTAAGCTGCTGATTCTTAGTTTGATGACGAGCCGCCCGTGGCACGAAGTGGCCCTCGTAGCTTAACTTGACAATACCCTCACATTTAGTACTTCACTGGGTTTGTCGTCAACGGTTGGGGTAAGCGTATTTTTGTTTTACTCGTAGGCCTCGTTACCTTTGATCGGGTAGAAAACCGAGGCATCCAGTATGGGCGTGACCACCTTCAGTGATGAAAATTCCTTAACTACTTTTTGCCTGGATTGCTCAGCCAATCGTTTTTCATCAGCATTCGATACGAATATCGCGCTAAGATAACTGTGGCCTTTGTCGCAGAATTGACCTCTGGCATCAAATGGATCGATGTTTACCCAATAATGATCCAGTAAAGCTTGGTAATTGACGACCTGTGGGTCATATGTGATTTCAACTGCCTCATAGTGACCCGTGTGGTTACCGTTGTAAGTGGGGTTTTTTAAGGTCCCTCCAGTAAAACCGGAAACTACATCATTTACACCCGGTAATTTTTCAAAATCGGCTTCCATGCACCAGAAACAACCACCCGCAAAATAGGCTTTGTCCGCAGAAGCCATTTGGGTCGATGTTATGGTTAGACAAATTATTGTGGATACCAATAGTTTCTTCACTTCGGGTGTCTCCAAGGGCGTAGGCCCTCGATCTTTTGTGTGAGCGTAGCGCAAAATCGATAGCGAGTCTAAAAAATCAGGGAAGCGGAGCCCTGCGGCTCCGCCTCTGGTCCCCGATAGACCGGTCAGGCGATATGACCCGGGCAACTTCAGTCAATCATCGTCAATCTTTTGTTCGGTGAATGGTGATCTCTGCGACAGGGTTGCGCCAGTCGTAGATAGCGGCCGTCAACAAATCACCAATCCCGTGAATGCCGGTGTGGATGTGCACATAACCTTCACCACCGAAATCCGGTGATCCACCTTCGCCTCCGCACACGGGTCCCGGAATATTGGCGCACAACTCGTCGTTGGGTTCGCTACCGGCGTCATATGCCGGGGAACGATACACCAGCGTCTTGTTGCCATTTGGCGCTTCGGCACCGTTGAGGGACAAGAAGCCATCGTTGGTGTGAATCAACATGGAGGCGACACTCACCTTTTTGGCCCCACCGTTGGCGCTGACATCGACGGTTATTGAATCACCCGGAGCGAGCAGACCGCCAGAATCGGCCACATCGATCACTCTGGGGTCCGCGCTGAGCAATCCGACCAAGTCAACAATGGCCGCCGCCTTCGGCCAGTGCAGCCAAGTCGTCGCTCGCCATCTCGCCCAGTTCGAACAACCCGAAGCCCTGCTTGTGACTCGTCACCAGAATCGGTGTGAAAGTCTGGCTGCGTGTCAGGTTGGTGAATGTGACCTCAAAGGTGGCATTGCCGGCCCACAAAGAGGCACTGGTCAGAAGCGCGCTAACAACGCTTATGGTTACGAACGAGGTTAACTTGATTTTCATCGTAAAATTCCCCACCTTTTTCTTGCACAATCTGTTCGGAAACGCGGGCAGGATTGCCCCCGGTTCATTTACATGACAACAGTGATGGGACCGATCACTCTGATCCGCACGATCCGACTGTAAGTAAAAAGATTCACGATTGTGTCGCGGAGTTATCACATTTTGATCACGCCGTGTCTGGCGCAGAACCAAACCAACTCTAACAAGGCGAATCCGGAGAGATTTCGGCTGGCGACAAATTGGATGTCGCCTGAAGGTGCTGAAATTGTAATCCATAGCCAGGCACCGATAACCCAGATAGCAATAAATGCTAGTCCGTGCGACGGCCTTGCGCTTCTCTGGCACTGCGCCTCCATCGAACTGTGCAGGGGACTTTCGCTCCTAACCTGCCAACATGCTCGGCACACTACTAAATCGCTCACAAGGTAGTTGGCCCTATGTATTCAAATGGCTTCTCCGGGCAATTTGCGGGCGTAGCGTGCTCTGGTTGCGACCGGCAAGAATGTGTCAAGTCTAGTCTATCAGGCCAGTACTGATATTGCCTGAGCTCGACTGGCGGCTGTCCGCGCCATAGCGGACCGAGCAAACAGACCTTACGCATATAAGTTTCTCTGCACTGCGGGACCCGGCTAACGAAGGAGACTTGGTGACCGCAGATTCCACAGTCAGCTTACAATATCGAGTGATTAGAGAAGGAGATCTACTGCTTAAATGCGATAGATTCCGCGATAACCTCTGAAGGAACGGCTTCGTCACGCGACCGTTCTAGAATCGTGAGAGTCACGTCGTATATTTGCTTGATGCGCCGAAGCGACTTTTCCTTGTTCCCGAATGACGGTTGTCTGCACTACAGCGGCCAGAGCAAATTCGTCTCGGGTGAGTAAATTTCACCGCACTCCGTGAGTCAGGACTCGGCCACAACCGGACGACTCCGTCTCGTGCTCATTCAAACCATTGAGGAGGCTCAAGATTGCGCGAAGTCGCAATCTCTCTATCAGGTGATCAGGCTCGATCATAGCCTCAGTCGCAGGACTCGATAGGCCCGCCGACAGCCTGCCAGGCGTCGAGGCCACCCTTGACAAAGCTCGCCCTCAAGCTCTTTGCCTGCAAAGCGTCAACGACGGCGTTGCTGATTTCCTCGCCATGCACGCAATAGAGCACGATCTGTCGGCCGGCATCCAAATCGGCAATCCAATCATCGAGCGCTGCCGGATCGCGCCAGATGGCGCCCGGTATGGCTACCGGTTCCTTTGCACGAGCCTCGGCGAGGCGTACATCGAGAAGCGTGATTGGCTTACCGGCAGCAAGCAGGGACTGGAGGTCTGTCGGGGTTATGGTGCGTTCCATTAGTAGGTACTTAAACAAGTAGTGAGTGTGCGAGTCCCGCGGCGGCACAGACGCCGATCACGGGAATGATGCCCACCTTGTAGCGCCACAGCGCAATAATGGCTGCAACGGTGATGAGCAGAGAAAACCATTCGAAACCGCCCGAGAAAGGCGAAGCCTTGGTGGCGTTGGGCCACAAAACGTGCCAGGCGAAAAAGACGGCGAGGTTGAGCACCACACCGACCACCGCCGCAGTTAACGC
>CAMYOI010000385.1 GCA_947259955.1 uncultured Gammaproteobacteria bacterium | reverse complement strand
TGCCGTGACGTCGACATCCGAAACTTCGCCGGCAATTTCACCGGCCGCGCGATCCAC
This sequence comes from uncultured Gammaproteobacteria bacterium, assembly GCA_947259955.1. Classification (GTDB taxonomy): domain Bacteria; phylum Pseudomonadota; class Gammaproteobacteria; order Arenicellales; family JAANXG01; genus JAHEKE01. Next base: position 7,768 of record CAMYOI010000385.1, on the reverse strand, counting down.
CTGATGTGCAGGAAGGACGGTAAATGGTTGGCTATTACCAACTAGCCTAGACCGTGATCCGAACCTTGCCCGCCTCGTTATTGATTTTATTTGCATCGATGGCTTACGCCGAAACGATCTACAAGTTCGTGGATGAGCAGGGCAACATTCAATATTCCGCAGACCCGCCGCCTGAGGGCGTAAATTTTGAGACCCTGGACAAAATGCCGGAACCCAGCACAGCGGAAGTCGATGAAGCAAAAGAGCGGCAATGGAAGCTGGAGAAATCTCTGGACAACGCCAGCGAGCCCGAAACACAATCTCTTCAATCGGGCTCCGATGACGTCGTCGAAGGCAACGGGGATACAGCCTTAGATCCGGATTGGCGTGCCAGGCGGGATGATGAAAGAAGGCGCGCCATCTCGGGAAAAGACTGGTCCATTCACCGTCCAAGACACAAATAACTACACCCGCACTGAGCGTAATCCAGAGTAAACCGATGGAACATTTAACAAAAACCGGGTTATTCATATTCCTTGCTACAACCGTGATTACCGGCGGCGCCTCGGCCGCTGAACAAACCACGCTGAGTCAACCGTGGTCCAATCAGTCATTCATCGCCAGTAACGGCCCCTTCAAGAACGTGCTGGTCATCGCGGTCACCAGGGAACCCGAGTATCGACCCATGCTGGAAGACGCATTTTCAAAAGAGATAGACAAAACCAAAGCCAGCGCCACTTCCAGCCTCTCCATCATGTCCGCGGATGAGGAGGTGACGGAGGAAAACGTCAAGGCCGCGGTAGCCGCGGCGGGCAAGGAGTTCGATATCGTGCTGCTGACCCGTTTGTACCGGATCGATGAAGCGGATATCGTAAACATCACCGACCCGGGCACCAAGCGATCCGAACGCGATTTCGCATTGGGACTGTGGGGGGATTGGCGCGGCGCGCGCGATTACGCGCTGGATGCGGGCGTCACCAAGCGGCTCCGGTATGTCCTCGAAAACAACGTGTATGACCTGGAAAGTGCCGAACTCATCTGGACCGTCCAGTCGTTTACATTGGACACTTCCGTCAAGGAGGACATCAAGTCGGTAAGCAAGCAAGTCACCAAGACACTTAAAAACGAAAAACTTATCTAGGAGCCTGTCCGAGTATTCATGCGCCTACTACGGGTAGAATACTCGGACAGGCTCCTAGCCCGTAGGCTAATAGTAGGAGAACCAACATGAGACGAGTACTGCTTATTCCGCTGACACTGCTGCTGATCACATCCGCGGGTGCTGTTCATGCGGATACGAAGCTGCAGCAACCCTGGATCGACCGGGACTACGCTGCCAACAATGACGCTTTCGCAAGTGTCCTGGTCATAGGCGTGCCCGACCACCCAGACGAGCGGGGCAAACTCGAGAACAGCCTGGTTAGCGCATTGCAAAAGGCCGGTGTACGGGCCACCGCAAGTCTCGATATCATGTCGGCGGACACCGAAGTGACCAAGGAGAGTGTGCTGGCCGCGCTGGAAGGGAAAGATATTGAAGCCGTTTTCCTGACCCGCGTGTTTCGTACCGATGACATCGAGGTCGTACAGGGCGGCGATCCCGGAACCATGCGGACCGAGCGAGACTTCGCGATACAGCTGTGGGAGAACTATGAAGGGACCCGCGACCAGGCGCTCAACGCGCCCAGAAAGGAGAAACAACGCCTGGTGCTGGAAAACAACCTGTACGACCTGAAGTCGGAAAAACTTGTCTGGACGGTGCAATCGTTTTCCATGGATCCCAAGTCGGCGGATAAGATCATCAAGTCCCTCAGCAAACTGGTGACCGAGCAGCTGCGCAAGGACAGTTTGATTTAGGGGTTTTACCGATTGATCGATCGCGGCGAGGGCGCCGCTCCTACAGGTTGGGGATGACACCAAGCCCTCTTGTAGGAGGCGCGCCCCGCGCCGATGAATCGCGGCGAGGGCGCCGCTCCTACAGATAGGGTACGACGCCAAGCCCTCTTGTAGGAGGCGCGCCTCGCGCCGATGAATCGCGCCGAGGGCGCCGCTCCTACAGATAGGGTACGGACACCAAGCCCTCTTGTAGGAGGCGCGCCTCGCGCCGATGAATCGCGGCGAGGACGCCGCGCCTACACCAGGAATTGCGGCTTTGATCTGACCATATTGATGCCGTTGAACATGCCCGCGAGTAAAACCAATGACGCTATCTGCAGGAAATGATGTGACATAGCGATAGCGATGCCATCATTGGTGCCGATCCCCCACAGTCCCAGGCCCAGCACCAATGCCGCCTCGTAAGTTCCGATGTTGCCCAGGGTGATCGGAACCGCGATACCGGCATTCAGCAGCAGCAAAACGAAAAGCCCCTGGCCCAGCGATAAATCAATGTTCAACGGGGCGGCCACGAACTTCATCGACAGCACCTCCAGCGTCCACATGGCGACACTCATGCAAACTACCAGAAAGAACCGACGCAGGTCGAGGATAACCCGGAAACCGCGTTTGAGCTCGAGCAGCCAGGCACGGAGCCGCGGATATTTTTTTTGTGCGAAGTAAAGGGCAAGTGCAGCAAGGCCTATGACCAGCAGACCCACTTGCAGCTGCCGACTGCGGTCTACAAAAGTCAAATCGGCGATCCTGATCTTCGACCAGTCTGCGAGGACGACGATGAGCACGATCAGTACGAGCGTCGATATGGCCCGTTCCAGGATCAGGGCCGACACGACGTGGGCGGTACTGAAATTGGAATCACTCGATTGGTTCTTGAGTGCGACCACCTTGTACAGATCGCCCGCCCGGGCCGGAAACAAATGATTGAACAACTGGCCGTTGGTAAATATGCGGGCCACCTGGAATGGCGTTATGCTCTCCCTGGCCAACAGAATGACGAAGCGCAGGGCGATGCAGACATACTGGGCAAGCGCCATGCACAACGCAAGCAGGAAATTTTGTATACCGATTTTCTGCAGGGAATTCCATACGCCTTGCCACGAGATGATGTCGCTTTTCGCCATGACAGCGACAACGATCGCGACCACCAACAGCGACGCGACAACTCTCTTGCGTAAAATCAGATCCCGCATTTTATTTAGAATTATTCATGGCGGCGACAGTATACTTTCTATTGGATTGGCAATGAGGACCATAGTAGGAGGCCCGCCTCGGGCCGATTCATCGCGGCGAGGGCGCCGCTCCTACACGTTATCCTGGTTTTCTCGTGAGTACCGCTTCGTGCCGGCGACGTACGTCGAATGCACGGCACGATCGTCCCCCAGGGTCATGAGAACGAACAGCATTTCCTCCAGGTTCTCAACATACTGCATACGGTGTTCGAGCAGAGGCGTGGCCTTCGGATCCAGCACCACTAGGTCCGCATCCATACCTTTGGATAGGCTGCCGATCCTGTCGTCCAGGTACAGCGCCCGGGCCGCGCCCAGTGTGGCCAGGTAAAATGCACGCGTTGCGTTCAGTGAGTACCCGTTCAACTGCGCCACCTTGTAGGCCTCGTTCATCGTTACGAGCAGAGAAAAACTGGTTCCCGCGCCCAGATCGGTAGCCAGCCCGACTCGCACCGGCCGACCGGGGTCCAACGCCCTGCGGATATCGAACAGCCCGCTGCCAAGAAACAGGTTCGAAGTCGGGCAATGCGCGAGAGCCGTTCCCGTGTCATGGAGCACCGACAGCTCGCCGTCGGACAGGTGTATGCCGTGGCCGTAGATGCTTCGCGGTCCGAGCAGGCCGTGGTGCCGGTAGACATCCACGTAGTTCGATCTCCCCGGATGCATGTCCATTACCCGGTGCACCTCTTCGGCGTTTTCCGACAGGTGGCTCTGCAAATAGGTGCCGGGATGTTCGCTCCACAGCGCGCCAACCGCATCCATTTGGCCGGGGCTGCTTGTCAGGGCAAATCTCGGGGTCAACGCATAGAGCTGCCGCCCCCTCCCGTGCCAGCGCTGGATGAGCAGTTTGCTGTGGTCGTATGCCGACTGGGGGGTATCGGTAAGCGCCGCCGGGGCGTTTTGGTCCATCACCACCTTGCCGGCGATGTTGCACATATTGAGTTTTTCCGACTCTTCGAAAAACACCTGCACGGACTCTGGGAATACGGTACAGAACACCGCGCATGTCGTGGTCCCGGCCCGCAGGCACTCGCGCAGGAACACTTTTGCCGCGCGGCGCGCGTAATCGGCATCACTGAATTTTTGCTCCGCCACGAACGTGTATTCGTTCAGCCAGTCCATAAGCTGCTTACCACCGGCACGTGTATTCGTTCAGCCAGTCCATAAGCTGCTTACCACCGGCCCCGACGATCTCGACCTGAGGATAGTGAACGTGGCAGTCGATGAATCCGGGCAGGACCAGTGACCCGCTGCAGTCGTCGACGTGAACGTCGCCGGTCAATCCCGGCTCGATATCGGCGGCGGATCCAAGCTCGCAGATCCTGCCTTCCTGCGTGACGACCATGCCGTCGTCGATATAGTCGACACAATCCTGGGCCGGATTCACGAACGGATCATCGCTGAAGCTGAGGATGGAGCCCCTGATGGCACATTTATTCATCGCATCGGAAGCCCCATCTACCCGGGCGTCATTTTTCCTGCGATTGGGCGATGTAGGTGCCGACGAGGCGAGCCACCAGGATCGTCAGGTACAGCTGGCCAATAATGGCTTCGACGTAGGCGAGCACTTTCGCATGATGGGCGGCAGGGGTGATATCGCCATAGCCCAGCGTGGTCAGCGTAACGAAGCTGTAGTAGCTCATGGAACGGGCGACCTTGTCGTAGTCGCCGGTGATTTCGATGCCGTTGAATGTGTTCGGGTCGGACAGTGCGAAAGCCTGGTACAACTCGCCAAACCCGCTGCCTATCAGCAGATAAACGCTGATCGCGCCGTAGATCAGGTCCATGTTCACCCTGGACCGCTCGAAGAATATGTGTTTCATGATGACGAGGGCAACGAACCAGAAGAATGCGGCGCCCCACGCACCGCTCCAGACTCTCAATTCGCGCGTGTCTATCGCCGCCGACAGCCAGTAACTCCCGACGAAGATGACGCCAAGAACGATCGTGGTCCACATAACGATCGGCCTTTTCAGCGTGACGCTGACACCACCGTACAGGGCCAGAACGAGAAATAAGCCGAGCAGGAAATTCACGCCCCGAGTGTCGGCGATCAGCGGATAAATCAGTATGAGCGCCACCTGGGTGATCAACAGGCGCTGAAAAGCGTGGTTTGGATCCCGACTCATTTCAGATACCGGATCAGATCCAATGGAAGCAGGGTGTTCTCATTTCGAGTTCATTTTGCCCAGTATAAATCGTGCGCACATCAATAGGTGAGTATACTGTTCCGGTCGCCGGGAATCCGAGTCGTAAGTACACTGAATTCATGTTGGAAATCTGGACCAGCCTGATCCCTATCCTGCTGGCGGACATGCTGAATCCGGTGCTGTTCGCGTTCATGGTCTATGCCGCAGGATCGGATCGACCCGTGCTGAACAGTTCGATCATGCTCGTCGGACACACGGCAGCCTATCTGAGTGTCGGGATCGCACTTTCATTCGGCATGGAGGGAATCTCCGAACGTCTGGCAAACCCCAAGCAAATCGATTTCATCGTCGAACTCGTCATCGGTGTCGTATTGCTCTGGGTCGCCTATCGATCGCGCGGCGCGGAAAACAAGGAGCCGGAAGAAAGCGCCCCTCGAATGACAACGGCCGGTGCTTTCGGCATGGGTGTGACCATCAATTTTATCGGCATCCCCTTCGCGGTGCCTTACTTTGCCGCACTCAGCCAGATCCTGAAGTCCGATCCCAGCTTTCTCGAGGCACTGTTGCTGCTGATTGGGTACAACCTGATTTACGCGCTGCCGTTCACGATCGTGCCGGTCCTGATAGCCATCATGGGTGAACGCGGCAGACCGATTCTCAAGCGCATCAATACCGTTCTCGATCGAGTCAGTGGCTTTCTGATGCCCATCATACTCGCCCTCGTCGCGCTTGCGTTGATCGCCGACGCAGTGGTGTATTTTCGAACCGGCGAGTCACTATTTTAAAACCGGTTTGGATCAAATCCGGGTTGCCGCCTGATCGAACACGGCCCAGCCCGCCTTTCCGATATTGCGCCGGGCCGCCACGGATATCTGTCCGGTGATCCATAGTTCGCGATGCGCGGTCTTCCCTGAGATATTCTGGTCTAGGTGCTGGATGAATTCCTTTCCTTTGCGCGTCCATCTGAAATAGTCGAAAGGAGCCATGACTATCGCACGCCCGTTCCCCGCAATTGCGAACGGAATCCGCTCGGTGGTGATGAATTTCTTGAGGGAAGCACGCTGCTGATGGTAAATCGACAACAACTCGATCATACGCGTGAAAAAAAGTGCATCGCTGTTATCTTGCGCTAGGGTAGCCACCCGTACCAATATGGATTTTCCCTGCACCCCATCCATCCGCTCGAGCGAAGTTACGATGCGCGTCTGCGTCGTAAGAGTATGGCGTTCGCTTTCCATGAACCGCCGGATCCATTTCTTGCTGATCCCCATATTACGCAATGAGGCCTCGTTCTGCAGCTGCAGATCCAGAGGATGGGTGTTGTAAACCAGATCGCTCACCGCCATCAGGTAACCGGCGCCATACAGAATAGGCAGAACCGGAATGATGGTTCTTACCCCCAATGACCCGGCGGCAGAGTAACTTGCCATTTTTTCAATTTCTGTCCTGAGAGGTGCATTTCGGGTATAGGGGTCTATGCGCAGTTCCCGCGCCAGCTCCCTGTATGCCCGATTCACCCCAAGAAGCCCCTTGGCCAGGTTTGAGCCGGTGACCGAAGGGTTCTTCGATTCTTTGGTTTCGTAGTTCTTGCTGATCATCGATCTGCCCTTCTCGTAGGCGTTCCTGCTCATCCTTCCCAGGCGCTTGAGCAGTCTTGAAAATCCGCTGCCCAGATCCTGCGCCGCAGCCGAGGGATCATCCACGGCGTCACCAACGTTCTCGACGGTATCGGTTACCGCGTCACTCGCCGAATCCACGAACAACCGGCTCTTGCTCATATTCTTGAGCGTTTCCAGCGCTTCGATCTCGCGAATACGGACAAAGAGCTCGTCGTTTCCAATGGCCTGAAACACGCCGAAGCGGGATCCCACGCGGTAGTGGTTCATGAATCTATGGTTGATGACGTCGTTATCGACCACATGATAGTCGCTGCGCAGCCATTTTGCGGGGAAAGTCTGCGCCGACAGGAAAGACTGGATATCCGGCTCGAACTCCGCCGCGTGTGCGAGCAGCGGACAGGACAGCGCGATTGACAGAAGTATTGCGTGGATCTTGTCGATCGCTTCTACTCCAGATGCATCAAATGTACATCAAATCCAGCTTGCGCAGCAGCCGTCTCGCGGCAGCGGCGACGACGCGTATTTCTTCCGTGATCTCCGTATCCCGTGCATAGTCCCGGACGCTGTAACGAAGGTTCGAGATCTTTTTGTACCGGGCAAATGTCTGTGCCTTGCCCTTACCCGCCGCCAGTGCCAGATCCATTTTTTCCAGTTCGTCTATCAAAAACCTGATGTCTACCAGCGCCGCATGCGCATTCTTGCTTTGCACCGCGTCCGGCTGCAGCTGTTCCTCATCGGACATCTCCACGATGAGGTTCAATGATTCCAGCAACTCGCGGACAATTCCGATCGCCTCGTCCGGCTGCCACACGTCTTTTGCCATCACCAATGCAGGCAGCAGGCAGCAGCCAACCGCGAATAACAGTATTTTTTTCATAAGCTCAAACCTTGACTAAAGCCT
>CAMYOI010000384.1 GCA_947259955.1 uncultured Gammaproteobacteria bacterium | reverse complement strand
GCGATTCATTGCCGCGCCAAGACTGGTCAGAATCTCTTTTGTTGTGGCCCCTGTTTCCGCAGCATCAGCTATCTTGTCAAAAGCCATGTGAATTGGCATACCAATCTGCCTGAATCCCTCTGGAACAGAGCTCATCAGGTTCGGAGGTGCGCTGGCCATGCCCTGCATTCCCAATGGACGCACCGCTGCCGAAACGCTTTTCATATCGTCTTGGGACAACGCGATGAGCGCCTGTTGAAGCCCGCTCACGAACTGCTGCATCTCTTGTACAACAAAAGCACGGCTCTCATCATCGAGAATAATCGCTTCACGACCGTCTTTTTCAGCCCACGCAGCATTTGCAAATACTGCCAATGCAACCGCTATCCCCAAAGCCATGTTGTTTAGACTCAGATTGAGTGGCATGTTTTTCATATAAATATCCTCGTGTACGGAATTCAAGACATTTGACATCGTAACTCACTATAATATGAAGGCTGTCTATGTGGCGCTACTTGACACATTTGACGCCGCCAGTTCATGACTACACCAGCGGACAGGCAGATTGACGTGCGCTGGGTGACAATCCTCACATTCAACGTCGCCATGGCTATCGGACCGGGGTCGAGTCAAATAACGGAGCGGTTAATTGCGATGGCCACCCGGGCTGAGTCTGTTTGATTGTTAGACGTAAATAGTGCTATCGCGCGTCTTTGCGCTCGAGATAGATTCCAATGATCTCGACGGCGGCGGCGAGCAGCAAAAGCAATAATCCAAGCTTTGATGCCTCTGGTGCCAGCCATAACATCAGGCCGCCTAGAGCAATCAGGATTCCCGCGAGTATTCTTCTTGGCTTACGGCGCATGCGCGTCGGCCCCTCTGGACTTGATCAAAAAATAATACTACGAGGACGGCGCCGGACTACCCTTGACCTAGATCAAAGATGCGGACGAGGTACACTAGGTCGCCCGCCTCGGCTAGGCGCACTATGTGGTTGTCCGCCACATCAAACCGCCGGCACATGGACCGACAATATGTCGCGGGATCTGGGAACCTGGACGTGTTGATTGGCAACCAGGGTCACCGGTGTACTCGGCCTATTCCCGGCTCGATACAGGATCTCCTTGATCACTTCGGGCATCCGCCACTTCGCCTGCTTCCGATGCGCTTTCGTCCTCATCCGGAGTATCCGTCGCGACATCGGATTCTTCTTTTTTCTTCTGGCGGCGGGCTCGCTTTTCCTCCGCTTTCAGCTTTTTTTCCATCTCGCGTTGTCGTTTCGCGAAAGTGTGTTTACTCTTTGCCATTTCGATCCTCCTTCGTTGTTATGCCCGTTAGGTCGTCTGCGTGCAAATAATAATGCACCCAAAGCGATACCAACGCTAAGTTTGCTCAGCGATTGCCGCGATCGCCACCGCCACCGTAGCCACGACCGCCGCGGCCGCCGCCACCATAGCCGCCGCCGGGACCACCGCCACCACGGCGGTCGTGCCGCGGAACCTTGGGCTTGGCTTCATTGACTTTGATTTCCCGGCCGTCTAGGCTGGAACCATTGAGCTCCTGGATGGCCTTACGACCCTCGTCGTTGCTAGACATTTCGACGAAGGCAAAGCCCTTACTCCGGCCCGTGTCGCGATCTGTAATCAAGTTGACCGAATTGACCGTACCGCATCGGCTAAACGTATCTTGTAGAGTCTGCTTGTCGGCTGAGAATGGTAAATTCCCCACGTAAAGTTTCCTGCCCATGATATCTCCTAAGGTGCGATAACTGCTAAAGAGCGTACAAGCACGATGCCCGCAGACTCGATTGAAGCGGTATGTAAGGGGCTCCAGGAGAGCCGTTTGACCGATTGAGGTGATTATAGCGGCAATTGCCGGTGCTGCCGTTAAGTTTCTCGCCACCGTGGACGGATACATCGGGTCGCTTGAACGCAATCCTACCGGATTGTAACTAAGACCCGCATTCGTATCCCGGGTACAGCTCAACGCGGTTACGCCCCGCTGATTTGGCGCGGTACAGCGCGACGTCGGCCCGTTCGAGCAGTCGCTCGCGCATTAGATCGAAATCGGCCATGGTGCGTTTCGGAATCAGGCCCGCAATACCTATGCACAACGTAAAAACAACCCCGAGTCCATCCCGCACCTCGATTGGTGAATTGGAAACGGTTTTACGGATGCGTTCAGCTAGATGCCGCGCTTCGTCTGTCTTTGTATTGGGCAGCAAGATCGCAAGCTCATCACCGCCAAAGCGGGCCGCCACGTCGCTGGATCTGAGCTTGCTTGCCACGCGATTCGCGATTTCGCGAAGTACTGTATCGCCGGCCAGATGGCCATGTGAATCGTTGACTCGCTTGAAGTGGTCGATGTCCAAAAGCAGGCATACCAGGGGTTGTTGATTGCGCTGGGCTCTGGCGAGTTCTCCGCGCATGCGATCCTCGAGGTAGCGACGATTGTACCAACCTGTCAACACGTCTGTGAGACCGGTTCGAATGAGCCGCGCACGGTTTATCGCGTTCTCCAGACAAAACGATGCGATGGCGCCCAGCCGGTGAAGAAAGTCAGTGGCGTGCTGTTGCGTGAATCGGGCCGGGTCACTGCTGCCGAAATTGAGACTGCCGAACAGCCTGTCGTGCCGGATGAGCGGAATCAACGCGACGCTGCCAAGATTCTTGACGTCTACAAAGATGGATCGATGATCCTCGCGTCTATACGGCCCCAGCCAGGGTTGGGTAAATGAAGCTAACCGAGGCGGCAGGCTGTCCGATGAATCCAAAAAAATCACACCTTGCACGGTAGTCCGAGCAGCCGCTTCGCTGGGCAGGAGGTGACGAATGTTGTGGTCCGGATCACACAAAGCCAGCGAAACTGATTCGAGACCATACGATTCCGCCAGTCCGTGTACCAGTAAGTGCAGCAGCTCATCGAGAGATACCGCCTCCAGAAGATTCATTTCCCGCTCGAGCGAGCGTTTCAGCAGCACGTCGTTCTTGGCGGCCTCTTTGGAGAATGCCGCCAGGCGCCGTTTCAATAATTGATTTTCACGTTGCAGTTTCACAAAAATCCAATGAGTTGTTGTGTCCTCCAATGCATAATGATCGCACGCGAAGCGAAACGGCCGCAATGTGTCATTTCAAATACTCGAAGTCTGTTTTCCATCGCCAAGGTGTTGTCGGCGCTTTTTGAGTTGCGGGCACCGGCCGAAAACGAGCTAGGTTGACACTATTGAGCTCACCGATTCGTTCCTCGTCGCAATGATGTTTGTGATGATACTGAGTATCGGCATCGCCAGCGTACTGGGAGGCTTTGGTACTATAGTTCAGGCACCCTACCAGGATTTTCATTGGCTACCGATCGCCTGGATGGCTATAGCTCTATTTAGTCATTTGGACTTGTTCTGGCACACGGTGTTGATCATAGCCATAGACGACTGGCGTTTCACGGGATTTCTGTACATGATTTGTGGGCCGGTGTTGTTGTTTTCAGCGTCCGCCGTGCTCATCGCGGAATCTGCGAAGGGCGATTCAGTGGCCTCCCTCGCTCGCTATTTTAGCGTATCCTCCTATTTCTTTGGGTTATTGGTGTTGCTGATGTTGCGGACCATCGGCGCGGACTATGCACTCGGCCAGGGATCGTCAATATCTACTGCACAGTATGTGATCGAGTTTGCGATTTTCTCGGCGCTTGCGTTGTGTAAGAACCTAAGACTACATCAACTCGCAACCGTTCTTGTCCTTATGGTAGTCGTGACAATCGTGCTGGCTCGAGGATTCGGCTGATCGTTCTTTTGAAGAGACAATTACCTCTTAGATCAAGCTCCATTCGAAGACAAACAGGGAAGGAGAGACCTCATGCCGTGGAAAGCGGAGGGGGATTTCAGGTTATCGGCCGGTCATCGGCACGTTGGGATATTGCTCTAACCGTTTTGCCACTCGGCACCACCGGGTAAACTGAAATTTTCGAAGCGGTGGACGCTAAGGATCAACCTGTTGCAGGCTGGCGCCTCAAGGCGGGGGTATTGCTTTTTGCGCTCAGCATTATCCTACCGATTGTCGGGGTACCATTGGTGGCGAGCCTCGGTCTGTCGGGAACGATGACCACTTCCGTTTCGGGAGCCATACTGATTGGTGCTGAAGTGCTCGGGGTCGCTGCGATCGCGGTGATGGGAAAACCAGGATATGCCTATATTAAAAATCGTTTTTTAAGTTTTTTGAAGAAGCATGGCCCGCCCAAGGAAGTTAGCCGGACTCGCTACAACATCGGTTTGGTGTTGTTTTGCGTGCCGATTCTGTTTGGCTGGCTGTCTCCATATCTCACCGCCCTCATCCCTGGTTTGGGGCAGAACCCACCCTCATCCCTGGTTTGGGGCAGAACCCACTCCCGTATGCCGTCGGGGGTGACCTCGTTTTTCTCGTGAGCCTTTTCGTGCTGGGTGGTGATTTCTGGGATAAGATCAGGGCACTGTTTATTTATAGCGACAGGGCCTCTCCATCGAATAAGTAATAAATTTCCAATCGACTTCAGGAAGCATTTCTCCCCAGGACCCTGTCCTTTTCTGTTCATACATGAGTGCAACAGCTTCCTGCAGCTGATTTCTGTCTAAGGCGCCGCAACGATTTCAAGACTCAGGTTGGCAACATCGAAGCGGACCAGCGCCGCACAACATACATTGGTCAATACGGCGCCGATTTTGGGAAGGATTCTCAGTAACAACATGAACACTGCTCACTGCGCCATTTGCCTCACATCAGCAAACTATGACGCCGTTCGAAAGCGGTCCTGTGGGGTAACTCGGTGCAGCGGGTGGCCCCGGGATTTGTTCGACTAAGCGGAGATTTTGCCAATGTTTGCCCTAAATCAAGGGTAGATCGACAAATATGGTGTACAAAGCGCTCGGCCATTGATAATCCCGATATGCATTATTCGTGAGATTTGCCATGGAAGAGATGAACGTAGTTCACATCGTTGCCCTGTGGGGTTTCATACTTGCCCTCTTGTTTGGCGCGATCGCTTACAAAACCAGCTTCTGCACCTTGGGCGCGGTCAGTGACTGGATAAATTTCGGCGACAAGCGGCGTCTGCGCGCCTGGTTTCTGGCCATTGGTTTGGCCATAGTCGGTACTCAGATTCTACATCTCCAGGGAAAAATCGATTTCAGCGGCGTTCCCTCGTTGATGCCGAATTTCAGCTGGTTGGC
>CAMYOI010000383.1:4419-5602 GCA_947259955.1 uncultured Gammaproteobacteria bacterium | reverse complement strand
AAGGAAAAATTTGAGCGCACGAAGCCGCATGTGAATGTGGGGACGATAGGTCATGTAGATCACGGCAAGACGACGTTAACGGCGGCGATGACGAAGGTATTGTCGGCGGCGTATGGAGGTGAGGTGAGGTCGTTTGATCAGATTGACAATGCGCCGGAGGAGAGGGAGCGGGGGATAACGATAGCGACGGCGCATGTGGAGTATGAGACGGCGGGTCGTCATTATGCGCACGTAGACTGTCCGGGTCATGCGGATTATGTCAAGAACATGATTACGGGTGCGGCGCAGATGGACGGTGCGATATTGGTAGTGAGTGCGGCGGATGGACCGATGCCGCAGACGCGGGAGCACATATTGTTGGCGCGTCAGGTGGGTGTTCCGTACATTGTGGTGTATTTAAACAAGGCGGACATGGTTGACGATGCGGAGTTATTGGAGCTGGTGGAGATGGAGGTTCGGGAGTTGTTGGACAAGTATGAGTTTCCTGGGGATGACACGCCGATCATTACGGGGAGTGCGTTGAAGGCGTTGGAAGGAGAGGAATCGGAGCAGGGGACGCAGTCGATCATCAAGCTGGCGGAGGCGTTGGATTCGTATATACCGGAGCCGGAGCGTGCGGTGGACGGGGATTTTCTGATGCCGATAGAGGATGTATTTTCGATATCGGGACGAGGCACGGTAGCGACGGGGCGGGTTGAGCGTGGTGTGGTGAAGGTAGGCGAGGAAGTGGAGATTATAGGGATTAAGGATACGACGAAGACGACGGTGACGGGAGTTGAGATGTTCCGCAAGCTGTTGGATCAGGGTCAGGCTGGGGACAATGTTGGGATATTGTTGCGTGGGACGAAGCGGGACGAGATTGAGCGAGGTCAGGTATTGGCGAAGCCGAAGAGCATCACGCCGCACACGAATTTTGAGTCTGAGGTTTATGTATTGAGCAAGGAAGAGGGCGGGCGGCACACGCCGTTTTTCAATGGATATCGGCCGCAGTTTTATTTTCGGACGACGGATGTGACGGGGAGTGTGGATTTACCGGAGGGGGTAGAGATGGTGATGCCCGGAGACAATGTGAAGATGACGGTGTCGTTGATAGCGCCGATAGCGATGGAGGAGGGTTTGCGGTTTGCGGTACGCGAAGGCGGACGCACCGTGGGTGCGGGCGTCGTCACCAAGGTGATCGAAT
>CAMYOI010000383.1:0-4397 GCA_947259955.1 uncultured Gammaproteobacteria bacterium | reverse complement strand
TGAAAGTCGATAACCAAAAGATCAGGATCCGATTGAAAGCGTTCGACCATCGCATGATCGACAAGTCCGCGATGGAAATTGTCGAGACCGCGAAAAGAACGGGTGCTGTCGTACGCGGGCCGATCCCGCTGCCCACGCGTATCGAGCGGTTTACGCTGCTGCGGTCGCCCCACGTCAACAAGAAGGCCAGGGATCAGTTCGAAATCCGGACCCACAAAAGGATTTTGGACATCATCGAGCCGACGGACAAGACGGTGGACGCGCTGATGCGCCTGGATCTGGCGGCCGGTGTGGATGTGGAGATCAAATTGAATTGATGTAGGCGCCGCGGCAGCGCGGTGACCGTGGCGAGGCGCCACACCTACGCGAGAGATGAAAGATGTCACTAAGTTTAGTTGGTAAAAAAATAGGCATGAGCCGAGTTTTCAACGAGGAAGGCAAGTCCATCCCGGTGACCGTGCTCGCCGTCTCGCCGAATCGCGTCACGCAGCTCAAAACTGCCGCGAAGGACGGATACAATTCGGTGCAGGTCACCGCAGGCTCCCGTCGCCCAAATCGGGTGACCAAGTCCATGGCGGGTCATTTTGCAAAAGCGAATGTGGAGCCCGGTCTGGGGCTCTGGGAATTCCGCCTGGACGAGGGCGAGGCATCCAGCGAATTGGAGCCTGGCAGCGAGGTGCCGATTGATATCTTCGAAGCCGGACAGCTTGTCGATGTCAGCGGAACCACCATCGGTCGCGGGTTCGCCGGCGGCGTTCGCAGATGGGGATTCGGTGGCGGGCGTGCCAGCCACGGCGCGTCTTTGACGCACAGGGCCCTCGGTTCAACCGGACACTGCCAGGAGCCCGGCCGTGTGTTTCCGGGAAAAAAGATGGCGGGACAAATGGGCAACGTAACGCGCACTCAGCAGAATCTGGAGGTTGTCCGCGTGGATGCCGGGAAAAAGGTCCTGCTGATCAAAGGGTCCGTTCCCGGTCCACGAGGCAGGGAAGTGTTGATATCCCCCTCGGTGAAGACGAAGAAGGGCTGAGGAAATGGAGCTACCGGTAATCAACGCGGAAGGTCGGCAGGGCTCGCCATTGCAGGTATCCGATGCCACGTTCGGGGCGAAATTCAATGAAGCGCTAATCCATCAGGTTGTTGTAGCGCAGCAGGCCGGCGCCCGCGCCGGGACCCGTGCTCAGAAGAATAGGGCGGCGGTGCGGGGAGGCGGCAGGAAACCCTATCGCCAGAAGGGTACGGGCCGCGCGCGTGCGGGCACCATCCGGAGCCCGATTTGGCGCGGCGGAGGCAGGGCCTTCCCAGCGAGCACCAAGGATTTTTCTCAGAAAGTCAACCGCAAGATGTATCGCGGGGCCGTACGTTCCATCCTGTCCGAGTTGGCCAGACAGGATCGGTTAATAATTTGTGACGATCTCAGGATGGATGCGCCAAAGACCAGTGACCTCGCCGCCAAACTGAAAAAGTTCAATCAGGAGTCGATATTGATCGTCAGTGACTCGGTCGACGAGAATCTTAGCCTGTCTGCGAGGAACCTGCACAAGGTCGATGTGATGGAGGTCCGTCAAATGGATCCGGTCAGCCTGGTCGGGTACGAAATGGTGGTGATGACCACCCGGGCGGTTGAACAGGTTGAGGAGTGGCTGCAATGAGCGAGTCGACAATGAGGAAAGATCGTTTGTACCAGGTAATCCAGGCCCCCATCGTATCCGAAAAGAGTACGCGCACCGCGGACCAAAGCCGGCAGCTGGTTTTCAGCGTGCAGCCCGGGGCGACAAAGTCCGAAATAAAGCGCGCGGTCGAGATGGCGTTTGAGGTGGAGGTCGAATCGGTCCAGGTGGCAAATGTGCGTGGCAAGGAAAAGAGATTCGGCCGAATGCCCGGCTCCAGGAAGAACTGGAAAAAGGCCTATGTAAAGCTCAAGGAAGGGCATGATATCGATTTCGCCGGCGGGATATAGGCCGGAAAATAGGGGATAGCAGATGGCTTTGGCAAAACTGAAACCGACTTCACCGGGCCGCCGCGGGACCGTGCGGATTGTCAACCGTGACGTCCACAAGGGTGCACCCTATAAACCGCTCGTCGAGTCAAAAAAATCTATTGACGGCCGCAACAACGCCGGTCGGATCACGGTTCGTCATCGCGGCGGCGGACATAAAAGGAAATACCGTGTGGTCGATTTTCGCCGGGATAAGGATGGTGTGCCCGCGAAAGTGGAGAGGATCGAATACGATCCGAACCGGAGCGCCCATCTGGCACTGTTGCTGTATGGCGATGGCGAGCGGCGCTATATCCTGGCTCCCAAAGGGGTCCAGGTTGGCGGCACGATCCGGTCCGGTTCTGAAGCGCCCATTGCGCCGGGCAATGCCATGCCGCTTCGCAGCATCCCGGTCGGAAGCGTCGTGCATAATATCGAACTCAAACGCGGCAAAGGCGGGCAGCTCGGGCGTGCAGCCGGATCGGCTGTCCAGTATCTTGGCCGCGAGGGGAACTATGCGCAGCTTCGATTGCGTTCCGGAGAAGTACGCAGGGTTCATCTCGATTGCCGCGCAACCATAGGCGAGGTCGGTAATCCTGAAAACAGCCTGCGTAAATTGGGCAAAGCCGGTGCTCAGCGCTGGCGTGGGGTGCGCCCCACCGTACGCGGTGTGTCAATGAATCCGGTGGATCACCCCCATGGCGGCGGCGAAGGCCGTACGTCTGGCGGGCGGGACCCGGTGTCACCCTGGGGCGTGCCGACCAAAGGTTATAGAACCCGCGCCAATAAGCGGACACAACAGATGATTATTCGTCGACGGAAGAAATAAGACTGATGCCAAGATCTATTAGAAAAGGTCCGTTCGTTGACCACCACCTGTGGGCCAAGGTCGAACAGGCCCGTGCCGAGAATAGCCGCAGGCCCATCAAGACATGGTCGCGCAGGTCCACCATTATGCCGGAATTCGTGGGGCTGACCATTGCCATTCACAACGGGCGCCAGCACGTACCCATACTGGTCAACGAAAACATGGTAGGGCATAAACTGGGTGAGTTTGCCCCGACACGAACTTTCCGCGGTCACACGGCGGGTAGAAAAACGAAAGTCGTATAGAACACGCTTAGGTGATGCAAGTAACGAGTCATGCAAGTAAAAGCTACAGCTAAATACATTCGCGTTTCACCGCAGAAAGCCAGGCTGGTCATGGACCAGATCCGAGGGCTGCCGGTATCCAGTGCGCTCGAGGTGCTCGAATTCAGCCCCAAAAAAGCCGCTCACTGGATCCGCAAGGCGCTGGAATCAGCGATTGCAAATGCGGAGCACAACGAGGGCGCGGATATCGACGACCTCAAGGTTACGGCGGGCTATGTGAACGAAGGACCGACGATGAAGCGCTGGATGCCCCGGGCCAAGGGCCGCGCCACGTCCATATTCAAGCGTTCGAGCCACATTACGGTCCAGGTGGGCGATACCGCGGGGAGCAACTGATGGGTCAAAAAGTACATCCCAACGGCTTACGTTTGGGAATCATTCGAGATTGGAGTGCACGCTGGTACGCGGGCAAGCACGACTATGCGAAAAATCTGGCGCAGGATATGGCCGTGCGCAACTACATGAAAAAACGCCTGGCCAATGCGGCGGTAAGCAGGATCACCATCGAACGCCCCGCACAGAACATAAACATCACGGTGCATACCGCGCGGCCGGGTATCGTCATCGGCAAGAAGGGCGAGGATATCGACCGCATGCGCAGGGACATCAGCCGCATGACCTCGCTGCCTGTCCAGGTTTCGGTGGAAGAGATAAGAAAGCCCGAACTGGATGCCACACTGGTGTCGGAAAGCATCTGCCAGCAGCTCGAAAAACGCATCATGTTCCGGCGCGCCATGAAGCGTGCGGTTACTAATGCCATGAGGCTGGGTGCCGGCGGCGTGAAGGTAATGGTAGCGGGCCGGCTCAACGGCGCCGAAATTGCCCGTACCGAATGGTATCGGGAAGGAAGGGTTCCCCTGCACACCCTGCGCGCCGACATAGACTACGGTTTCGCGGAGGCGCGGACCACCTATGGCACCATCGGTGTCAAAGTCTGGATTTTCAAGGGCGAGGTATTCGACCAGGGCAAAGAAGCCGAGACCCAGGCTGAAACCAAGACCGCTGCAGCCTAGCAAACCGATCTTGAGAACGGAACCGAGAAGGAAAAATGCTGCAACCTAAACGTACGAAATGGCGTAAACAACAAAAGGGACGTAACCGCGGACTGGCCTCGCGTGGCAACAAGGTGAGTTTCGGCGAGTACGGCTTGAAAGCGACCGGACGAGGGCGCGTTAGCGCACGCCAGATCGAGGCCGCGCGCCGCGCGATTACCCGGCACATCAAGCGCGGCGGAAAGATATGGATCCGGATCTTCCCGGACAAGCCC
>CAMYOI010000382.1 GCA_947259955.1 uncultured Gammaproteobacteria bacterium | reverse complement strand
TGACCGTAATACCGCGTTCAGCTAGCAGGTCTTCGATATCACGGTGACTGAGATTGAAACGATAGTACAGCCAGACTGCATAACTGATAATCTCGGGTGAGAATCGGTGGGTACTGTCAAGTTAAGTAGTTGCTTAAAGTGAAAGTGGGTTCTCCTGATATTTTATTGTCCATTTTGAAAAGAAAATGGTTTAGTCTTGTCAAAACTGCATTCGTTTGTAGCCTCCAGAGCCATGCCGTCCCATGCTGTATCGTTAACTTGACAGTACCAAAATTAGTCCAAATCTCCAGAATTGAAAGGTCTGACGGGTTATTCAGGTCGTAGTCCGCGTGACAATGCAGCACGGATAACAGGCTAAATTCAGTTGGGTTGGCGAGCGGAGCGAGATTCAGGGGATCGGCAAATCGCTGAAGGTCGGCATCAATTTGCGGGAGTAGCTTACTCTGGTAGCGACCGGCAAGAATGTGTCAGGTCCAGTCAATCAAACCGACACTGATATTTCCTGAACTCGACTGGCGGCTGTCCCCGTCATAGCGGACCGAACAAACAGGCGCAAGGCGCGTAACTTCCGCAGCACCGCATCAGGCGGGACCCGGCCACTTCCGGACATTGGCAATTCTACGTTCAGGTCTCGCCCGGCACCTCAAGCCGATGCTTCGCACACGGGCAGCTTGGACGTGAAGGATTACAGGTCTTCTGGATTCCATTTCGGATAGGGAACTGGATAATTCACAGTGGAATGTCCTGGTATGATGCGCGGCTTTTCGATAGACGAGGTTAGCCATGATTACTGGCAGTTGTTTGTGTGGATCGGTGAGTTGGCAGGTCGATGGGGCGTTGGACAATATGACCCACTGTCACTGCTCCATGTGCCGCAAGGCACATGCCGCGCCGTTTGCGACCTATGTGAATACGGCGTGTGACAGTTTTCGCTGGTTGTCGGGTGAGGATGTTGTAGCCCACTACGAATCCTCTCCAGGCTCCATACGGACATTTTGCAGTAACTGCGGTTCCGTGGTACCGGAGTCAAGTGGCAAAAAGCGGATATCCATGCCTGCCGGCTGTCTGAACGAAGATCCTGGGGTTCGTCCAACTGCGCACATCTTCGCCCCGTCGAAGGCGCCGTGGCATACCATCGGAGACAATCTGCAGCAATTCGAGGCCTATCCGGAGCCGGATGATGGTCCGGTTGTAGAACACCCCGGGCACGGAAAGGGCGAAGTCGGCGTACTGCGGGGCAGCTGTCTTTGTGGTGATGTCGCCTATGAGATAAGGACACCAATAAATTTTGTGCACAACTGCCATTGCTCACGCTGTCGCAAAGCACGCGCAGCCGCACATGCGACCAACGGTTTTACTGCAATAGACGGTGTGGTGTTCGTGCGCGGTGAGAATAAGCTGAAAACGTACAAACTGCCGTCAGCGCGATTCTTCGCTCAGACGTTCTGCATTCGCTGCGGCTCGGGTATGCCGCGACTGGACGCAGATCGCGGCATCGCGATCATCCCTTTCGGATCGCTGGACGACGATCCGGGCCGCGGTGCTGATGATCACATCTTCACTGGATCTATGGCACCGTGGTACACAATCACGGACGATTTGCCGTGTTTCAAAGAAGCTCCTGGATAGCTCTATATCCGGCACGGTTGCCAACCACTCCGAACAAAGCAGCAGAAAATCGCGCTGGTCACGGCCACGGACGACGGCTTCACGCCCTGATCGCTATCGAACGGCGGCTGTACCCCGCTAAGCGGACCGATCAAACTGGTTAGAGCGGGTGGATATTGTTGCGAAGTACATGACAAAGGCCATCCTTCCCATGCATTGACACCGGGCTTCTGGGCACAACTTGTTATAGAGATCTAAGCGGCGTATGCAGAATCCCAGTTGTGTATAAGGATTGACATATATACTTATCTGTTGATACTTATACACATGTCTGATGAGCCAACAAAAACAGAGCAGGTTCTGGAACTCGCAAAGCAAATGGGGGTGCTGCGCGTTCGCGACCTGACTTCGAGAGGAATACATCCAGAATATCTGCGCCGGCTGTGCAAACAGGGCCTGCTGACGCGTACGGGGCGAGGCCTTTACGTAACGGCTGACGCCGAGATTTCCGTTCATCACGGTCTCGCACAAGCCTGTAAACGGATACCGCACGGCGTCATCTGCCTATTGTCCGCACTGCAGTTTCATGAGATTGGAACCCAGAGCCCGTTCGAAGTGTGGATGGCTCTGGACCGCAGAGCTGCACGACCGCGTCTCGATTATCCGCCGCTGCGTATTATGCGTTTTTCCGGCGACGCGCTGACGCAAGGGATTGAGGAACATACGGTCGAGGGTGTTGCGGTCAAGCTCTACAATCCGCCAAAGACCGTCGCCGACTGTTTCAAATACCGGAATAAGATCGGCCTCGATGTGGCAATGGAGGCGCTGCGGGATTGCCGCGAACAGAAAAAATGTAGCAATGACGACCTCTGGCATTATGCGAAGATCTGTCGAGTCGCCAATGTCATGCGCCCCTATCTTGAGGCAACCGCATGACGAAGAAACGGCCTGCCAATCTCCCGGCATCCATCCACCAGCGGCTGCTCAATCTAAGCGTCAGTCGGAGCGAAGACCCAAATCTCATTCTGACAAGGTTTGCCCTGGAGCGGTTATTGTACCGGCTGGCACAGTCCGAATTTTCGGATCAATTCATTCTCAAGGGTGCTATGTTGTTTTCGCTGTGGGCGGAATCGCCCCACCGGCCAACCCGCGATCTAGATCTGCTTGGATTTGGTGAACCCTCCATCGATGGGTTGGCAGCGACGTTCCAACATCTTTGTAATCTCGCGGTTGAGCCTGACGGCTTGACGTTTGACTCAGATAGCGTGCACGTCAGTGAGATACGCGAGGGGCAGACATATTTGGGCCTACGTGTAAAACTTGTCGTCCGACTGTGTACCGCCAGGATTCCAGTTCAAGTCGATATCGGTTTCAGTGATACGGTTATTCCGAAGGCAACCGAGATCGATCATCCAACTTTGCTGAAATTACCGGCGCCACGGATTCGTGCCTACCCGCCCGAGACCGTCGTCGCCGAGAAACTGCAGGCGATGGTGGCGCTGGGTATGCAGAAACGCCGCATGAGGGACTTCTACGATCTTTGGACCATTGCTCGAAATTTCTCATTTGAAGGCGCAACGCTGGTAACGGCCGTTAGAGCCACCTTCGATCGCCGTCTGACCGCTATCCCGCAAGCATTGCCAACCGCATTGAGCTATGAATTCGCGACCGATGAGCACAAGAAAAACCAATGGAAAGGGTTCCTTGCGCGCAGCCAACTGGAAAATACCGACATCGACTCACGCAGGTGATTGACCAGCTACGGCCATTTCTCATGCCCGTGCTTAAGGCTGCCGCAAATGCAAACGACTTCGCTTACATTGGGGAAGTGGCGGTCCCTGGCTGACTGGTAGATAGGGTTCGAGAAACGACACCGTGCAGTCGATATCCTTTAGTCTGGCGATTCCAAAGAGTCCGCTGCTTAACGTCAGAAATCCCTCCTAATGCACCGCACGAGAGCCTGGGGTCGATTGCAGGACAATCAAGCATTCGCTGCAAATGCAGAAAGAGATGGAGTTTCGGAGTTTCAATCGTCAACCCGCGGTACACTCACGGTACACTGCCCAGTTTCCACAACTTGTGCCAACCAGCGTCAACCTGTTGAATCGTAAGCACCTAACCAACAGCGCTCTTGACTTCGTCGGTATTCGTCGGTTCGGCGCTTACGGGCTAGCGTTTCGATCTCCGGGCAAGTGACCTGTCATCGAGAAACCATCAGCGTGAACCCCTCAGATACCGATCCCCGACACGCCGTGGCCCTGCTCCGCTAAGGCGTCAGCGCCGATCTGGTGCGTTTGGAACCCGGCGCCGAAGGCTTGTATCATTGCATCGCCGACAAAGCCGCACGCGAGTACGTCATCCCCGGCACCTCCCGCACCCTGGTCGCCGCCGAAACCATCCGCCAATGGCTGAAGCGCTACCGTGCCGGCGGTTTCGATTCGCTGCTGCCCAAAGCCCGCGCAGACCGCAGCCGAACGCGCTAAATCCCCAACGATATCGCCGAACTGCTCATCGCCATCGAAGATCAGCACCCCAAACTCCCAGTGCGCGCCATCACCGACCACGCCAGCGCCAGAGACCAGCTGCCCGAGGCGTTCGAACTCGCCCCCTCGACCGTGCATCGTTTGCTAACTCGGGAAGGCCTGATGCAGCGATTAAGCATCGTCCCCATATAAGTTGGGCGTTTCTACACGTCCTATTTGGTCGAATGCCGTATTGATCATATTATACGCCTTGTGTAGTACGTATAACGTCGTATAATAATCAAATGATCAAATCCTGGGCGAATTC
>CAMYOI010000381.1 GCA_947259955.1 uncultured Gammaproteobacteria bacterium | reverse complement strand
TTGATCGCATGTTCGGCGTTATTGTTGTTCCACGGAACACCGTCGTATTCTAAAAACGTAAAGAGTTTATCCTGATTTCTCTTGAAGCGATCTTTGCACTTCAAAGCAGCTTCACTTTGAAGGTCCATTCGTTACAATCTGCGATAAAAGCGGTCGACGTGAGTTCGGTGTTTGTTGAGGAAACGTTTCTTCAAACCGTATCGATCGACCGTTTCGACCGCAGCCTTCAGCAACTCTCCAAATTCAATGACTATCTGCTTCAGTTGCCCATCAAATGGATTGCTTAAGATTTCGTCATTAAGGTCTCTCATCAGATGTATCAGACATCTCTGCTGCGGGCAGTCGATCGAATCGTATGCAGTGTAGAAATCGGAAACCAAGACACCTTTAAAGCCCGCAAGCAGTTTTTGAACCATTTCACCTTCACGACTATCGGATAGAATGTAAATATCTTCTATAAAACTCGTCAAAACCCATACGAAGGCGGTCTTGCCCTTAATGTTTGCCCGCGTTTCGTCAGCATGTATAAGGTCGCCTTGGATCATTTGTTCCAGTATTTTTTCCCTGGTTGATGCGTAGTACTTAGCCGTTTTCCCTTTTATGTTGTGCAGAGTACTGGGACGCAAATTGAGTCCGAATAGTCTGTTGAAGCTATGAACAACTTTGCGTTGAGGAATTTGTAGGCCCACGTTTTGATAGGTGAAATACGCCACCAAATTCCAACCGTACCTGCGACAGTGCTTAAATCTTTGGGTCTTCAGAAAAATTTGTGGGTAAGAATGTAGGGAATTAGTTTACCCAAGCAAACGGAATGATGAATCTGTTGAGGGGATAGTGCATCCCGCCCCTTAACTCTGAGATGATGAATGTGTGAGCAACCATCAGTCAGAGAAAGGGAACGGGGATGCAACTCAAGACTATCCTCAATCGAGTCCAGAAATTCAAATCTTTTGTGTACGGTCCGGCCAGCTGGATTGAAGGTGCGAAGGGTCCGGCGGTTGACATTGAGCTTTATCCGCGCAGGAACAGCCGGCCGGTATGTTCAGGGTGCGGTCACAGAGGGCCGGGCTACGATACGCTGCCGATGCGGCGATTCGAGTTCATTCCGATGTGGGGCATCCGGGTGTTTTTCCTGTATTCGCCGCGTCGGGTCGATTGTCCGGGCTGTGGCATTCGGGTGGAGCGGATGCCCTGGGTGGCGGGCAAACACAGGCTGACGGAGGCCTACGCGTGGTTTCTGGCGGGTTGGGCGCGGCGGTTGAGCTGGAAAGAGGTGGCGGTGTCGTTTCGGACCACCTGGGATCATGTGTTTCACTCGGTGGAGATGGCGGTCAGCTGGGGCCGTGCCCATCGGGACCTGTCGGGGGTTGAAGCGATCGGGATCGATGAGATCCAGTGGCAGCGGGGTCATCACTATTTGACACTGGTATACCAGATTGATGAAAACAGCAGGCGGTTGTTGTGGGTTGGGAAGAGACGCAAGGTCAAGACGCTGCTGGGATTCTTCCGCTGGTTTGGCAAGGAGCGAACACAAGAGCTTCAATATATTTGTAGTGATATGTGGAAGCCGTATCTCAAGGTGATTGCCAAAAAGGCCGGTCATGTTATCCACATTCTGGACCGGTTTCATATCATGGCGCACCTGAGCAAGGCGATCGATGAGGTCCGCGCCCAGGAGGCGAAAGAACTCAAAGACAAAGGCTATGATCCGGTGTTGACGAAAACGCGCTGGTTGTTGCTCAAACGACCGGAGAACCTGACGGAAACCCAGGAAACCAGACTGGCGGATCTGCTGCAGTACAATCTGAGATCGATCAGAAGCTATCTTCTCAAAGAGGAGTTTCAACTGTTCTGGTCGTACATCTCGCCTTACTGGGCAGGACAGTTTCTGGATAAATGGTGTACCAAAACAATGCGATCCAAAATAGAACCAATGAAGAAAGTGGCCCGCAGACTGAGGAAACACAGACCTCTGTTGTTGAACTGGTTCCGGGCCAAAGGCCAGTTTTCCAGTGGCATCGTTGAGGGCTTCAACAACAAGGCAAAACTGACTACCAGAAAAGCCTATGGATTCAGAAGCTATCATGCCGCTGAAATCGCCTTGTATCATACACTTGGTGCATTACCCGTACCGAAAACTACCCACGAATTTTTCTGACGAGGCGAATTTCATAACCGAGGAGACGCCCGGAGCTTGCTTATAGAGCGGCTACTCGGGCGGTCGACCAATTGCTGCGCTATGCACTATACGCTCTTTGAGCCGCTACTGCATATAGCATTCATACGATTTAACTATTAGCTGGATTTTTGAGATAGAGGGATGCCTGAATGTTGGGTAAGTAGCATCAAAACGATCCAGATTTTTTTCGTTTATCAGTCCGATTTTGCGAAACTCCTGATTGAACGACCTCATATGGATGCCCGGCTTTAGCACCGATTCAAGAATATAGAGTCAATGACCGCATCGGGCAATTTGCAGCCACTCACGCTTGATTAGCTGATCGTCCGGTTTGGGGTCGTAAGCCGTCTGTTAGGAAATGATGATATTACCTTTTCCTGATCGCTATCGAACGGCGGCTGTGCAAACAGGGCGTGCTGACGCGTACCGGGCGAGGTCTGTACGTGGCAGCAAACGCCGAGATTTCCGTTCATCACGGCCTTGCACAAGCCTGTAAACGGGTACCACACGGCATCATCTGCCTGCTATCCGCACTGCAATTCCACGAGATTGGGACCCAGAGCCCGTTCGAAGTATGGATGGCTCTGGACCGCAGAGCTGCACGACCGCGGATCGATTATCCACCGCTGCGTATTATGCGTTTTTCCGGCGACGCGCTGACGGAAGGGATTGAGGAACGTATTATCGAGGGTGTTCCGGTCAAGCTTTACAATCCTCCGAAGACCGTCGCGGATTGTTTCAAATATCGGAATAAAATCGGCCTCGATGTGGCAATGGAGGCGCTGCGGGATTGTCGCGAGCAGAGTAAATGCAACAACGACGATCTCTGGCGCTATGCGAAGATTTGCCGAGTCGCAAATGTCATGCGGCCCTATCTCGAGGCAACCGCATGACAAAGAAACGACCTGTCAATCTCCCAGCATCTATTCACCAGCGGCTACTCAATCTGAGCGTTAGTCGGAGTGAGGACCCAAATCTCACGCTGACAAGATTTACCCTGGAGCGGTTGTTGTACCGGCTGGCTCAGTCTCAATTTTCGGACCAATTCATTCTCAAGGGTGCCATGTTGTTTTCGCTGTGGGCGGAATCACCTCACCGCCCAACGCGTGACCTGGATCTGCTTGGATTTGGTAAACCCTCCATCGACGGGTTGGCAGCGACGTTCCAAAATCTTTGCAGCCTCACGGTTGAGCTTGACGGCTTGACGTTTGATTCAGATAGCGTGCACGTCAGTGAGATACGCGAGGGCCAGACATATCTGGGCCTACGTGTAAAACTTGTCGCCCGGCTGGGCACGGCCAGGATTCCAGTTTAAGTCGATATCGGTTTCGGCGATACGGTTATTCCGGAGGCAACCGAGATCGATTACCCAACTTTGCTGGAATTACCGGCGCCACGGATTCGCGTCTACCCACCCGAGACAGTGGTCGCCGAGAAACTGCAGGCAATGGTGGCACTGGGTATGCAGAACAGCCGCATGAGGGACTTCTACGATCTTTGGACCATTGCTCGAAATTTCTCATTTGAAGGCGCAACGCTGGTAACGGCCGTTAGAGCGACCTTCGATCGCCGGCTGACCGCTATCCCGCAAGCCTTGCCAACCGCATTGAGCGATGAATTCGCGACCGATGAGCATAAGAAAAACCAATGGAAAGGGTTCCTTGCGCGCAGCCAACTGGAAAGTACCGACGTCGAGCTCACGCAGATGATTGACCAGCTACGGGCATTTCTCATGCCCGTGCTTGAGGCTGCCGCAAATAAAAACGACTTCGCTTACATATGGGGAAGTGGCGGTCCCTGGCTGACTGGCAGATAGGGTACGAGAAACGACACCGTGCAGTCGATATCCTTTAGTCTGGCGATTCCAAACAGTCCGCTGCTTAACGTCAGAAATTCCTCCTAATGCACCGCACGAGAGCCTGGGGTCGATTGCAGGACAGTCAAGCATTCGCTGCAAATGCAGAAAGAGATGGAGTTTCAATCGTCAACCCGCGGTACACTCACGGTACACTGCCCAGTTTTCACAACTTGTGCCAACCAGCGTCAATCTGTTGAATCAACACAATTTCCACTCGTTGTACCGAACATACCCTGTTCCAGCATAATCAATGCTTTATCGATCTTACTGGCCCTGAAAATCCCCGTGTCGGCAGTTCGATTCTGTCCCTGGCCACTATAAAATCAAACACTTACGTCACCTTACCAAAATCTTAGACTCTTTT
>CAMYOI010000380.1 GCA_947259955.1 uncultured Gammaproteobacteria bacterium | reverse complement strand
GCAGCGGCTGCAAAAACCCCGTTGTGCCGATTCCGAGGAACGATACCAGCGCAATAAATTTTCCGGGTCGCTGAGATTAACCTGTTGCTTCCGGGCCGCGGTGGCGGCCACGTGGTGCCCCGTCCACTTTCGGCACTGGCGGCAATGACAATTGATGACGGCGCGAAGAGGACCATCGACCTCCACACCAATCGCACCGCACAGACAACTACCGGTGTCCGGCACGGCGTCGGCTCCGCAGACGTGAAGGTGCCTGGGAGCCCGCCCCCGCGGCGGAATCCCGGTACTTCTGAATCCAGCGAGTGCAATTCTCGTCTTGCCCGTTGACCACGTCCGCGCCCATCACCGCCTGAACGACTTCGCCGTGCAGTGGATTAGTGATGGCGGAAGTCATGCCCGCCCCGATTGCCATGCACAGAAAGGCGCTGTTGATCCCGTTTCGGTTGGGCAGTCCGAAACTGACGTTGGACGCACCGCAGGTGGTATTGCATTTCAACTCCTCCCGTATTCGATGCACCAGGGCAAACACCTGCCGTCCTGCCTGACCTATCGCTCCAATAGGCATGACGAGTGGATCGATGACGACGTCCTCCGGACCGATCCCGTGGTCCGCAGCGCGGTTGACTATGGTTCGCGCGACTTCGAAGCGTACGTCCGGATCCTCGGAAATTCCGGTTTCGTCGTTGCAGATCGCGACCACCGCGGCGCCGTGTTTGGCGACAAGGGGCAGGACCGACTCCAGGCGGTCTTCCTCTCCGGTCACGGAATTGACCAGCGGCTTGCCCTTATATGCCTCCAGTCCCGCCTTCAGCGCATCGACGATGGAAGAGTCAATGGAAATGGGGACATCGGTGATCGACTGCACCAGTTCTACCGCGCGCGCCAGCAGGGCCGGCTCGTCAGCGAGTGGAATGCCGGCGTTGACATCGAGCATGTGGGCGCCGCAGCCCACCTGGGCCAACGCGTCCGCTTCGACTCGGCTGAAATCCCCGCTTTTCATTTCCTCGGCGAGGAGCTTGCGGCCGGTGGGATTGATCCGCTCGCCGATGATCACGAACGGCCTGTTGAACCCGATGACCACCTCCCGGGTTGCCGAACTCAATATTGTATCTGTCATTACAGTCTCCCTAGTTTACCTTTCTTGATCCCCGTACGTTCTGGTCCCTGCCGGGATACCACGGCACGCGCCCCTCCAGTATTCCTGACCGGTCTACGATTTCGGCGACACTTTCCTCCTGCCGATAGGCCATGACGTGGACTCCGGAAATCCCCTCTATTTCCCTGATTTCCTGGATGAGCTCGACACACAGCCGGACACCCTCGGCCTTCTGGCTTGCGGCCCCCCTCAGACGGGTGATCACTTCGTCCGGGATGTGGATGCCCGGAACGTAGTCGCGTATCCACGCGGCGGCGCGCGCCGACGCCAGCGGCCCTACACCAATCAGCACAAAGGCTTTTTCGTGCAATCCCATGTCACATACCTGCTTCATGAATTCCCTCAATCGCGGGACATCGAAACAGTATTGAGTTTGCACGAACTGGACCCCTGCCTCGATTTTCTTTTTGAGCCGCCGCGCCCGATAGTCGTATGGCGGGACAAACGGATTGGCCGCGCCGCCTATTAGTACACGCGGCGGGCATGACAGCGCCCGGCCGCTCAGAAAACGGGATTCGTCGCGCATGATTCGAACCGTGGATGCCAGAGATACCGCGTCGAGATCGAATACGGGCTTGGCCTGCGGCTGGTCTCCCGCCTGTACTCCGTCTCCGGTCAGACACAATATATTTGCCACCCCCATTGCGGCGGCACCCAGAATGTCGCCTTGAATGGCGATTCGATTCTTGTCGCGGCACGACGCCTGCATGACCATGGCGTAACCCAGCCGCGTAAGAAGCGAACAGACTCCAACACTGGACATGTGGCAGTTTGCCCCGGACCCATCGGTCGCGTTGATAGCATCGACATAACCATCGAAAATTTTTGCCCGCGCGTACACCTCGTCCGCATCCGCTGAATCCGGCGGCGCGATTTCCGCGGTTACCGCAAAATTGCCGGCGCGCAGCACGCGTTCCAGCCGACCCGGAGAGACGTGTCCGGGCAGTATCGGCAGGGTGAATCCCGGTACCGGTTCGTCTTCGAAAATCACCTCTTTAGCCTCTACGATCCGACAAAGTCATGCGCGGGGGGGGGGGGTCCATGCCCGTCTGCCATTCGCAGTCTAGCCCGCATCGTAGAACTGCTGGTCACGCTTCTCACGCACCACCCTCAGCCACGATGACGAACCCTTGAGCCGGTTATCCACGGGCAGCCGCACCTTGTTGATGCCGGATCCATGCCGCATCAGCCGACTGCCCTTTTCCGCTTCGACCCATACGCAGGGCATGTCCGGTATGACTTCGCAGTTGCCGTTTGTCTGCACCCCGCCACAGGGGCCATTCTGCAGTTGCTTCGGACAGTTCATTGGACAGGCCATTCCCGTTTCGCCAAGGACGCACTTGCCGCACATCTGGCAATCGAACAGAAATCCCTTTACGTTTCTTTCGACAAACGTGATCGGCTTTTCTACACGGTCATAACCGATTTTCAGCCAAAGGGGATGCAGCGCATTCATTACCCCCTCGAAGGTATCGTACAGGCTTTCCAGGAACCTCGCGTGCCTGACCGACCATCGCCTAGCGGCGTACACTATGATTCCTCCGAGGAATCATCGACACCTTTGGCTCGAATCAACTGCAGCAGTCTCTCATCCGTATACAAGCCCTCCAGGCGCTCCACCTCGGCATCCAGCACCGCGGCGAGATCGCCCGTACAGGTCCCACGCTCTCGCCGCCACTCGTCTAGATAGGCATCACTGCTGCCCTTGCCGGCGCGCATCGCGGCCCGGTCGACGGCTTCCTGGAATCTCTGTGACAGCAAGCGTTTTGCCGTCGTGCGGCCTTTCTTCGCGATCACCTGAGCAGGGATATCGCGCCAGTACACAGTGATCAGATCGGCCACTGACGGGTTCTCCGAAAGGAAACGAATCCTGTTTCTTGGTTTGCCCTAGCGGGCTGCGCGTTTCAACGAAACCAGTTCCGTCGCGGTTTCGACGGCGACGGCGGCGTCACGACAATAGGCATCGGCACCGATGGCCGTGGCGAACTCCTCGTTCAGCGGAGCGCCTCCGACAAGCACGATATAGTCGTCGCGCATCCCCTTCTCCTTGAGGGTATCGATGACCACCTTCATGTAGGGCATGGTGGTGGTCAACAGAGCGGACATGCCGAGGATCTCCGGCTTGTGCTTCTCGATCGCCTCGAGGTAGTTCTCGACGGGATTGTTGATACCGATGTCGAATACCTCGAACCCCGCGCCCTCCATCATCATCGACACCAGGTTCTTGCCGATATCGTGGATATCTCCCTTGACGGTTCCAATCACCATCCTGCCGACCTGTTCGGCCCCGGTTTCGGCCAGCAGGGGGCGCAGTATTTCCATACCCCCCTTCATGGCATTGGCGGCCAGCAGAACTTCGGGCACGAACAAGATGCCGTCCCTGAAATCGATGCCGACGATCCGCATCCCCTCGACCAGCGCGATATTGAGCACCTTGTCCGGGGACCAGCCACGCGCCAGGAGGATATTGGTCCCTTCCACGATCTCCTCCTTCAGCCCGTCGTAGAGATCTGCATGCATCTGCTCGACGAGTTCATCGTCCGGAAGTTCGGAAAGGATTATCTCCTCTTCGTCCTCCAGTCCATCTTCAGGTACTTGGTCAACGTCAGCCATATCCGGAACTCGCTCGCAATGGTAGTCAAAGGGTGGGATCCGCGCAAAGATTAGGCGTAGCATACCCCCCCTGCTGGTACACTGGCGACACGTGGTATAAGGAAAGCGACAAATCCACAGCCCGCGGCTATCTTGTCAGGACTCGTCGTACTGCCTAGTGCTGTCGACCAGGAACTTCCAGACATATTCGGCGAAGCTCCACCTTACCTGGATGTCGAATGTGGGGGCCTCATCGACCACGCTGAGCAGAATACCGGCGTGACTGAAACGGGTCTGGGCGCACGCACCCGTAGTGAATACATCCCGGTGAACATCTAAGGGTGTGGCCTTGCTCAGTACATCGCGTGCCTTGTCGCCGGTCAGCCGGATAACCAGATAGTAGTCGCTGACATCGGTTAGCGCACAGTGTGTTCCCGTCAAGGACTGTTTCAGCCGAGCCTGGATATGGCGTCGATCATCCCCGGGGCAATGTATCAACCACTCGTCCGGGCCCAGCCAGTAGATCGTCCGGTTGTGGTTTGTCGCGAACGTGTTGGGCGTCAGCGGAATTTCCAAACCCAGCTCAGTCTCTACCGCGGAACGAAATGATGGATCATTCGCGTCGCCTCGTAAATTGATCTTTCCCACGTCAGCCCGCTC
>CAMYOI010000379.1 GCA_947259955.1 uncultured Gammaproteobacteria bacterium | reverse complement strand
CTTAAACTCGTTGAGTTTCCTCTCCAGTTCAACCGTATTCCAGTAAAGAATAGGGTCAAGATACTCTCTTCGATCGGTCCCTATTAAACGCTCCACAAAAGGGTGGGACACAGGAACTTTGGGGACCGCCTTGATTTCGTCAACCTCAAGGACGCGCAGGTTTGCCTGCCACCGGTGATATTCAAACAGTGGATCGTTGTCCGAACTCGAGTATCGAGACGGGGATTTACCAGCGATAACTTTGTTGAACATCTGGCAAAAGATCATGCCATTGACGTTTCCGGCGTGGACCGCAAATCCGATAATACGTCGAGTAAACTGATCCATGACCACCATGGCCCAATGGCTCTTTAAGATGATCGACTCGCAGCGGAACAGATCTACACTCCACAAACTGTCTTTCATATGCCCAAGGAAGGTCAGCCAAGAAGGGCCATTACCGTCATTTTCCGGGTGGTAATACTTTGGCGAGAACACGCCGCACGACGTTTCTGTCAATTTCAATGCCGAAGGTTTTCGAGATGATTCGCGCGATGCGGGGATAGCCAAAGCGCGGATTCCGGAGTTTGAGTTCGACGATAGCGGGATTGAGTTCTTGAGACGGGCCTTTGGGTCCGGGTTTGCCTCTGTGGTGTGGCGAGTAAAGGGCCCAATATTCCCGACGCACCAAATAGTCATGGAATCGCAACAGCGTCGATGGCCGAATGCCCACGGCCGTTTTCACAATGCGGCCGGGTCGGAGAAACAGTGAAAAGAAGCCAAATAGAAATCGGTCTGCCGGCAACAAATTCGGCGCACGCTGCCGGGGTCGGCAGACGACCAACAGTTGCTGCTTGAGTAAGAGGTTCTCAGCGATGATGCCCTTCACGCCGCCCGGGCCAAGCAGCCTAGCGACAACCGTTAGTAGATGGATCAGAAGCAGTGAGATTTCCTTCATGTGGTTGGCAGGTTACCGGAATTCCTGCTGACAACAAGGTTCCGTTAGCCATTGATTTATGGCGAAAATTGGGAATTAGACACCCACACCCTTAGGAATACTTTCTAAATTCTTTCTTGATGACAAACGTACGGTATTGCCGTACACTAAGATTGATGGATATTGTTTCGGTTGAGCATAAAGGGCTGCAAGACTTTATCCAAAGAAACGATCCAAAAGGACTTAAGCAGGATCAAGTCTCGCGGTTGCGTAATATCGTCGCAATGTTGATAGCAGCTCCGAATATGGATGGCGTTGCGGGACCGCCCGGGTGGAGAATCCACCAACTAAAAGGCGACCGCGCCGGCGTGTGGTCGATCTCCATCACCAGAAATTGGCGTTTAACTTTTCGTATCGAAGAGGACGCCATTGTAAATTTGAATTTAGAGGATTATCACTAATGGCAAGTAAAAAGATCAAAATCGGTATGAAACCGCCGCATCCTGGCACGTTTCTCCGCGAAGAAGTTATAGACGAGTTGGGTTTGTCGATCTCAAAAGCTGCAGATGTGCTTGGCGTGCGCAGGGCCACGCTCTCGGACCTTTTAAACGAAAGGGCGGCATTGTCACCGGAAATGGCATTGCGTATCGAAATGGCGTTTGGGTTATCTACTGAAACACTCTTGCGAATGCAAGCATGGTATGACAGTGAGGCAATTCGTAGCTTAGCTGGTGAGTTGAATGTGCAGCGCTATAAACCGGAACATGTATGAATGTTTGAGATTAGGTTTTTGACCACACGGGCAGAAACCAGTATCAGGCCACACGGCATTTACAGAGGCTGGTGAAAGAAGGAAGAGAATGGGCGGTAGCGGTAGACCTGAAAGCGTTCTTTGACGAGATCCCACATGGACTAATCCTGAAGTTAATCCGTCGCAAAGTGGCGGCTGAGCGGATTGTGACCATGATCGCCTGTTGTCCTCCGCAAAAACCCTATCTGGCCTAGTTTAGAAGGCTTCATCAGGTCTTGATCGTCATAGATAATCCCCGACATGAAGTTCGAGGTACGGTACCCAGCAATTTCCCTAAAGCTAGCCTTGGTAACAATCTTTGGACTGTTACTTGATCTATTCCGCTACGTTTACCTGGGATTCTGTCCTAGTTAGGTGCTCGCCGCAGAGAATCTATTTCTGCGAAAACATCTTGCCCTATATCAAGAAAGCCAAGCCAAACCACGCCGAATAGACGCGGCAACACGGGTCGCGTTGGTATTCCTGTCGAAGCGTTTCAAATGGCGACCGTCACTCGTGATCGTGCAACCTGCCACGCTTGTGCATTGGCATCGGCAAGGCTTTCGCCTATTCTGGCGATGGAAGCCCCGACCTGGCCGGCCCCGGATACCGATCGAGCTTAGACAGCTGATCTGCGAGATGGCCTTGGATAATGTGAGTTGGGGCGAAGAACGGATAGCAAATGAGTTGTTACTCAGACTGGGAATCCGTGTATCACCACGCACTGTACGAAGGTACATGCCAAAACTGCCTCGTAGTGGACCTCGTGGTGATCAGCGCTGGCGTACGTTCGTTCGTAACCATGCTTCTGCGATTGTGGCTTGTGATTTCTGCATCGCGGTTACAGAAACATTTCGACTTTTCTACATATTGATTGTCATCGAACACGGTTCGCGCCGCCTCGTACATTGCAGTGTCACCGAATACCCGACCGCCGAGTAGACCTTACAACAACTCCGCGAGGCGATCCCCACAGGTCATCCATATCGTTTTCTAATCCATGATCGCGACAACATCTTCTCAAATGCACTCGATAAATCCATTGGTAACCTCGGAATCAGGGTTATCGAGACGCCGTACAGAAGTCCGCAGGCCAACTCGATCTGCGAACGAGTAATCGACTCAATTAGACGGGAGTGTCTTGACTATATGATTCCGCTCAACGAAACCCATATTAGAAAATTCTTAAAAGTTTGGTTTGCCCACTACAACCGGTCGAGACCGCATTCAGCACTTGGGCCGAGTGTACCTGACCCACCGCCTGACATCCCCGTGCCGGTCAGACATGAACGTCATCGTATTGCCGACAACTATACTGACACAGGGGGACATTAGGGTGATCTCCACGCCAATACTAGGTGGCCTCCATCATGAGTACACGATCGCCTCGGCTTAAGTGCGACGGCTTTTTTGCGGAGGACAATGGGGGTTTCAGTCCGACCAGGCCAGGGTTGCACCCCGGGAGGCTTCGACTATGGCGCGCAAGAATGAAGACGGCCCAGGAACCTGGGAGGCTTTTGTCTATCCTCTGTTTTTTTCTTTAGGGCGCCTCGACGACGACCCACCGGCTACCGCTGGGAACGTAATAAGTCCCTGTGCAGTTGTGGTAGGTCACGCCATTGACGACCATTGCGGTGCACGACGGCGGCAACGTGGCCACCATCGTACCGACAGCAATCGCGGTGACCGCAGCCGCGCCTACGACTGCCGCACCGCCATAGTAGCCGCCATAGGAGTTGTGGCGATACGCCGTTCGCCTCGAAGTGCGCCTGGCCGTGCGCCGTGCGCCGCGGCGATACGCCTGGGCCTTGGCCTCCTGTAGCGTCACCCAGCCCGGTACGCTGGTATCTATGGAGACACCGACGAAGCTGAAAGCGCCAATCAAGGCAATCGACATACCCAGAGCCACTGTCTTGAGCGTCATTATTTCCCCCTCGCTTGCTCGAGCGCGTTTCTGAACTTTTCCACAGTCGCCGACTTGGTGCCTTCCGGCGCGGTGAACTTGAAGGCATTGGCCGGAAAGTCGGCATTCACCCCCCAGTTGGTGAAAGTAACGGTGTACTGCGGCGCAGCATACACCCACCTCGAAGTAATCGTGTAGCGGCACGGGAGCGGGCGCTCGCCTTCTTCTATCCATAGTTGCCAGTCGACCTCATCGGTGCGGAAACCCAGGTGGCGGCAGGTCACATCGCCGATCTCGAGGGCGCCGAGATAGGCCGACTCCTCTACCGGTTCCATCAGCGGGGTATACGCATCTGTACTGAGCAAATCACGCGCCGGGAGCTCGGCTCCTAGGTTTTCAGTGACGGCTTCCAGCCCGGCGTCCACATCACCGGCTGCGAGTAATTCGATGAACATCCCGATGTCCTTGCCATAGACTACTAGCCGGCTGCCATCGAAAAATGCCGCCTGGTCTCCCACCATACTCCTGTGCTCGATAAAAAACTTGTTCGGGCGTTGTACCTTGATAGAGCCTGCTTTCAACACAGACAACTTGAAGCCGTCCCCCATAATCTGCTCATCGACGACAAAAGCGTCTGCGCTGAACGACGTCAGTCCACCCATGTAATCGCTCATCTTCTTCAGCAGCGCATCCGCCTGGGGATCAAGCTTTGTGGCGCTCCCCGGTTCACTGGCGACCGCGGCGCCACTGATGCCCACCACCAGTACGGCCACGACGGCAGTGGCAATCGGATTCTTGATGAAT
>CAMYOI010000378.1 GCA_947259955.1 uncultured Gammaproteobacteria bacterium | reverse complement strand
CGTCGGCGTCCGCCTCGTATCTCCCGGTGGGGGCAAAGACGCCGATGCCGGCGGTGTAGTCCGCCCGGTCGGTGTGCCAGCCCAGGTTGATCGGCTGGAAATAGAGATCGGTGAAACCGGTGCTGGTGCTTTGATCGAGGCCCACGATGGGTGCCTCCAGTTTGTTGTCGGTGAATGCCGGCCAGAGCATGAAGCTGTAGTTGCCGCCGAAGATCTTCCGATCCGTCACATGCCAGATACCGAGGCCGTAGCCGTTCGCGTCCAACGATCCTCTTCTTTCCGGGTCAATCGCAACGACGTTGCCGTCACGGTCACTGAGGGTGTCGCCCCGGTAGCCGTAGTACAGCGCTGACAGATAGGTGCCGGGATCCGGCTGGGTGCCCGACATCAAGCCGAAATCGCCGGTGATTTGTGGCCGAGGAATTGCGCACGCGCCGGGCTGGGAGCCAGGATAAGAGCCAGCCAGGCAATGGCTGTGATCACTTGAATGGTCGTCTTCGTTTTCATAATAATTCTCTTCCTAACCAGCGTTCGTGCGAATCAACGCGCAGAAGACCCGCTCTAATTGAGGCTTGGAGATTGCCTGTCACCGCCGGCAGGCGCATCCCTATTGATAAGGGGGAAATGAGTAGGGCGCGAGGAGATTCGCAGTGTGGCAGGGGCCGACGACGCGAGACGGTTCGGTTAGGCCAGTGGAAGAATCCCGAGTTCGACCGCTTTGTTCACGGCGTGCCGGCGATTGCCGACACCGAGTTTCTGATAGATGTGTTTGAGGTGATAGTTGACGGTGTTGGTCGAGATGAACAGCTTGGTTGCGATCTCCTTGTTTTGCAGGCGCTGCGTCAGCATTTCCAAGATGTCGATTTCTCGGTTGGTGAGATCATGCGGCGTTACGCCGGCCGTTGATCGCTCGCCAGTTGCCCCCGGAAGTTTCGCCATTGTCACTGAGATTTTGTCGGGTGGTGCGAGTGCAACGCCGAGGTCGCTGCTAGCCAGTACGGTAGAGATGAAATCGTGGTCCGAGCCTTTAGCGTCAAGTTGCTCGAGCAGATCCGCCATAGGCCGACCTATTTCGACAAACGGACGGATCCAGCCACCGGATTCAGCCAAATCCACCGCCTCTTGCAAAGCGGCCAGGGCGGCGTCCTGGCGACCTTGTTTCCTCTGCAGCAGGGCCTGCAGGACCGCAACTTCGACAATCTGGCCCCTAAACTGATACACCCCACACAATTTCCGTATTTCCCGGAGCAGCTGATCCGCCTGATTGAGGGATGCCGCCGATCCGTCGGCGATTAATATCCGAGACTTAGTGATCGAAGGCGATTCCAGCCAGAATAAAAGTCCAAGTCGTTCAATCCTATGGCTGGCGAATTTTGCCCACTTGAGCGCACGTGCAAGGTTGCCTCGCAGCAAGTCTATTCGAACTTCGCACGAGTAGGCCACCTCGATGAGATTTGGATCATTCGACTTGCTGGCAAAATCAATCAATCGGCTAACGGTATCGTCGGCGGCTTCTGGTTGCCGCATAAATTGTTGCGTAAGGGCCAAACCCGCGAGAGAATCGACTGCCGCGCGCGCATCTGTTGAATAAGGATACTCACTGCCCGCAATGAGAGCATCCTGCGCGGCATCGAGATTCATACTATGCAGGTTCGCCAAACCTTCCAGGTAATAACCCCAGGATATATTCAGCACTGACCGCCGGTTCGCCGCCGATTCGCGCATCCGTTTCCCTTCCAGTCTCGCCTGGTAAAGATCACCCGAAAGCAGGTGGATAATTGCCAACGTACCAAACATCCGCGGCAAAACTAGGTCTCGAGCCGTATATATCCAATCAAAGAGCGCTCTCATCGCGATCGTTTTTCTACCGTTCATATAGCGGGCCAGGCTCAAATGCACCTTGGCTTCGGCAATAAGTGCCAGGTTTTCTTTAGAAGCCGAAGCTAGGACTGATTCGAGCTCACGCTCACTTCGCTCAACGTCACCCTCCCAGAAGCAGAGGTAGCTGCGAAAGAATCTCAGCCCAATACGACAATCATCATCGTCTTCGACATCAAGCAACGATTCAGTCTTATCCAAAATCGAGGTCAGTGGCGCTATCTGCTGTTTATACAACACAGTCCAGGCTTGGCAGATCGACAGCGTGGCTCTTGTTTCTTTGATTTCTCTAGGCAGTTTACTAAGCCATTTGTCGATGATATAGAACCTGTCCTGATTAAGCTGTTCACGGTAGTGGCGTTCGACTATATCCGCCGCGCGGTTCGAATCATCGGCCTCCAGGGCATATAGAATCGCCTCCTCGATCAAGTTTTGATCCTCAAACCAAACGCTGGCCCGCTCATACAGCTGCTTGATGTCGCCGGATGCGAATTGCCGCAGAAGCTGGTTACGCAGCTGGGCTTTGAACAGATGATGAAAGCGAAACCATTTACCGGCAGTATCGAGAGGAATTAAGAAAAGGTTGTCGCGCTCCAGTCGGTCGATATATTCCCGGCCGCTCAACTCGGATCGAGCAGGGAGCGTCTCCGCACCGCAGACCGCCTCAATGACATCCGCGCAGAAGACATCCAAGATGGCGGACTTCAATAGATACTCACGAATCCTATCAGGCAGGCCGTCCAAAACCTCGCTTATTAGATATTCCTGCAAATGCGCGACGCCTCCATGCAGAGCTGAAAGCGCTGCGTTATAGTCATCGGCATGGTGTACCGCTAACAACATAAGACGAAGACCGACAGCCCATCCCTCGATCTCCGACTGAACGTTGGCGAGCGCGCCGTTACTGACATTGCACCCTAAGTTTGCAGCTAACAGCTCCGCCGTCTCTGGTCCGGTGAACTGCAGGTCCTGCATCCTTAGTTCGACAACGTGGCCGCTCGCTCGCAGTTTCGCCATCGCCAGCCCCGGGTCACGCCGGGTGATCAACACGATATGCAGGTGCGAGAGGGGGTGCTCTAACAGCTTATCAAGCAATTCGTTCACTGGTGATGAGCGCTGCAGATGATGGTAGTCGTCGAGCACGACTACAATGGGTTCTTCGATGTAGTCGAGGTCGTTGAGCAAATAGGTACCCAAATCGGGCAGCGGTGGCAATTCAGGAGTTTGCGACAGGTCAACGACCGTAGGACAAGCGCCCGGGTGGGCGACTTCTAAGGCAGCCACTAGGTAGGATATAAACTGCCTCAGATCGCTATCGGCTTCATTCAGTGACAACCACACTGCGTGATGCTCTCGGAGCCGCAACCACTCACTAACTAGCGCGCTCTTACCATAGCCAGCGGGCGCCGACACCAAAGTCAGCGGCTTCACGAGAGCCATATCCATAATATCGATTAGACGACCGCGGGATATGTGGCCGACGGGAACAGTAGGGATGTAAAGTTTGGTCCTGTTTAGAGTTTCCATTGCAGATTGAGTTTTTGTTTCTGCTGCTGCGGTTGCCTATATAGTGACAGTGTCTTCTTGATTTAGGAATCTGATATTCTTATTCCTACAATGCAAGTACCTTTCCTAAGCATTGCTCTAAAGAAAATCAACGCTGACGCCGTCCACTCTAAATCGAGCATTGATGCTAGCCCGCAACCTACGAATAACTGCTTCCGAATAACTGCTTCGGAATGCGAATTCAACCGGTCGATGCAACACATGCGCTAAATCGTTCAGCTGGAGATTCATAGTCTAACGTTTTTTTTTAAATAAGCTGCAACAAAAGGGACAGCGTGCCTGAAAACCGTCATCCAGCGATGATATGGGCGCAACGCCTCAAGCGGTAACGACAAGTTAACTTTTTGAGAGCAGAGGAAACCATCCTCAGCTCTCAGGCAACTGCCCTACCCCATTCACCGAACGCACTTATCCTGAGATCCCGGTAATGCTGGGCCCTGACCAGATGCCGCCCCAGATTGAATAAGTTATGAACTGCTGCGTGCGCGGTCACGAATCGCTGAGCTTGGCTGGCAGACTTGAACCGCCGCATCCCCCGTTCTCGTACCCTGGTCGCTTCATGAGATTGTTCGGCCCGATTATTCTCATACTGCTCAGTACTGTGGATCGCCTCGGGTATCAGTTCACGATGGGCTACGCCATAGCTACGTAGTTTGTCAGTCACGATCTTCCTGGGCTCGCCACCATAACGTTGCAGTAGTCGCTTGAAGAAGCGCTTCGCAGCTGCTCCATCGCGTTTTGCTTGTAGGTATACATCAACGACCTCGCCATCCTGGTCCACAGCTCGCCACAGGTAGTGCTGCTTGCCGTTGATTTTCACAAAGACTTCATCGATGTAGCAGGTATCGCATCGGTGGCGCTTATATGTGTTCATGAGCCAAGTTTACCAATTTCAGCCGGTTAATTTGGCGATACGCCGCAAGGGGCTGTTGGGGGCGAATACGCCGGGGAAGCGTATCAGGTTCAGGGTTCGACCTGGTACTCCAGGTACTTACGCCGGGCTCGGACGATGTCCACGTTTCTCTTACCGTCGGAAATCTTGACGATAGCGTGCAGCTTCTTGTAGCGGGCGTAGATTACACCGTCGCCGGTTGTTGCAGTGATAACACCCTTGATCCCAACATCAATGTTGTCACTGACGGCATGGGCATAGGGAATGATGAGTTTGTCGTTGTGCATCTTTATCTGCGCTTCGCCTTTGATGTCTTCGATCTTCATCATGTTGGCCAGGAACTTCGGCGGTTTCTTCTCATTAAGAAACATCGCCACGATGGGTCGCGAGTCACTCATTTTCAGCTCCGCCTCGACGTCAAGCAATGGCGGATCGGTCCAGGTAGTTTTCCCGCGCACCAATTCAAGTTCAGCCGACCAGCCCTTCTGATCGAAATCGTCTTGCCCACCCAACACATGCAAACCGTCAAGTCGAATTCCTGAACCACTGATATCAAACATCATATCCTTCGGCACGCCGCCCACCAGCAATATATCAACGAAAAGATTGCCGCCGACTACTTGCTTGTCCAAATTGGCTTCCAGGTCACGCGAGGTCAACTTCAGCCACCCGTCGGCATCTTCACGTTGCAGTGCGATATCCGCTGACAGGTCCGCCGTGCCACTGGTGAACTGCAACGGTGAGTCCGGCGGCAGGTAGCCGTTAAACACAGCCATGTTGGCGACTTTGGCAGACAGAATTTTGAAATCGAGGGTAAAGTCATTGTTCGCTTCCATATCGAAAGTCGCATCTTCCACCAGGGCCTTGAGGCTCAATTCAACGTCCTGAATGCCCGCTGTGCCTTGCTTCGATCGTGTCATATTGGCATCGGTCAATAGAATTTCCATTAACCAGTCGGGGCGAGCGCCACCTCCACCCTCCTCAATATTCAGGGTGACTTTTCCATTGCCTATGCTGACATAATCAAGGATGTTGACAGTCAGTGCTTCAGAGGATACCTCTACATTGGTGCCCACATCGAGCAGGCCTGAGGCCAGGAAAAGATCACCACTGATGGTGCCATTACCACTGACTTTAGCATTGTGGTTGTTTTTAAACAGGACGCTCAGCCAGGCCAGGCTGGATATAGTGGCTTCAAAACCGAGCAGCCCCTGAGAATTGCCGAGTATTTCTTTTGTTTTAACTTTGCCTAACAATTTCAACAAGTCGACCACATGTTCTTCATCAGTTTTCTGGTCTCCCGCCAGAATGCTCAGTTCGCCTTTATCAATAACGACGGATGCCTCCCAGGGTTCACTCTTTTCGTTATTGTCATTCTGCAGCTGGGCATCAGTCAGCTTGATATAGGTTCCCGTGACGCGCGTGTTGTTGGACAAAATAGCCGGATTGTCAATTTTCAGTGCAGCGTCAAGGTTGGTATTGAAGCGGTACTGCCGAATGCCCATGTCAGACTTATCGGAGGAAATGCTCAGATCTACCGCAATTGAAGTCGAAGACATACTGGCACTACCCTGGAGTTGGCCCTGACCCCCGTACAGCCTGAAAGGCCATTTTTCCGGCAAGAAGCGCTGAAACAATGAAAGATCTGGAACGGTCAGGCCGTCAATAGAAAAAGCGATGGTGCGGCTTTGGTCGAATTCACCTTCTTTTGGAAGCAGAAGGCTGTCGCTACTAACACTTAATTCCAGGCCCTGTCCGGTCAGCAAAGGCGAATCATCGTCCTCGTGCTCGACTTCGACGTCTTGGTATATAAACTCGAGCTCGAGCTTATTTTCAGTATCAGGCGCTCGCTTCAGGTTGACCGCTCCGGCCCCGAATATATTGAGCGACGCGATGTCTACCTGGAGGTCATCAGCATCTGCACTCAGGTCTGTGCCCTCGAGAACTTCGCCCTGATCGATAAGCAGGCGCCCGCCCACATGGCCTTTGCCCTGTACTTGCAGGCCTTCAAAACCAAGTGTGAAAAGGTTGATGTAGGCAAGGCTGTTGACGTCAAGATTCACCTCCGCATCCAGTTTCAGGAAATTGAGCATTCGCACACCCCGGTTCTCTCTGGGAACAAATTCCTCAAACCCCATCGATCCTTTCAATTCGCCTTTTCTGAATACTTCATGGTCGCCGTTCAGGTAAAGAGTGCCAAGGTTCAAATCGAGGCTGTGGATATCCAGAGATAAGGGTCCACCTTGGGAGCGGACTTTGAGATCCGCGCCGATTTCACCGTCCAGGTTTCCTCTCAGGTTGTAGATCCAGAGACTGTGGCTGCCGCTGACGCGGATCTCGTCGATATTTACGTACCAAGGCCGCTTTTTCTTTTTTGGCGCCGTGATCGCCGCGGATTTTTCCCGGCCTGTAATGTCCGGAAAGTAGGGCGTAATGTGAGAGACATCCTTATCGACATTTGGTCTCGGCCGCTGCCGGTAGTCGATGTCGGTGCCATCAACGTTGCTGATCCACACGCGTTTGAAGATCAGCGGGATCAATGCGACAGAACCCGACACGGAGGTGGCCGAAAATTGCCATTGCTGCGAGTAGGACTGCCCGTTGGCGAACACGCCTTTTAAGTGCACCCGGACGGGATACCATGACCACGCGCTGTCCCAGGAAAGGTAAAATTTTTCAGGGCGAATCTTGTTGATCAATGGCTGAGTCATCGGCAACTGCAACGCACTGTTGATCAAAATAAGCCAGGCCACCTCGACTATCACGACCACCTGCAACAACCGTTTCAGCCAGTGATTTAATCTGGACCCGCTCACCGGGCACATCTCCATGTCGGGATAAAAGACAGTCGGTTTTGCTTTCTTTTAACCATGCATGGGTAGTATAAAATCATCCGGCCTTGGCTCTTCCGCCAATTTCCCGATGGCCCTCCGCGATTGTGCAAACCCTCTGGGTCCGGTGAGAGTATATCGACGGGTTTGTGATCAGGGTTTCCGTCTTCATTCTTAGCGCTATGATGACAGTATCTGCGAGGCACCTGCCGCCGCCCCTAATAACATCCTAAGTTCGACGCCTTGTGATCACTCTCTCCAATTGCATAACAGGCGGGCCTCGAAGGCCCGTCTCTCTGGTTTCCGGAATCTATAAAGGCCGACCCTAGCGGTAACCCTGCCTCCCTACCGCCGCTTCCTGTTGGCCTTCATAGCCCCTAGGGCGCATACTGCGCTTGGTTCGTGATCGCTATTCGCGTAGCGAAATTCCGGCAGGCCTTCGAGCACGTCTTTGGCTGCGCCGGGCAACACCGTGTGGCCTTGGTCGTTGCTTGCAAACAGCACTGCCGGAACGGCGACCATTCTGGCACCCATACCCAGGAAACCACCGACGGCGACGATTGCAACCGAGACTTCGGCATCGGAAGCGACGATGAAGTCGTCGAGCTTGCCGATCTTATCTCCCTGGTCGTTATAGATGTGGGACCCCAGCAGCTCGGACGCCCGGTAACCGGTGGCCGCCACGACATTAACATTCACCGCCACTATAGCACCGCCTACAACCGGCGCGCTGTCCGACTGCGCCCAGGAACTCGTTACGACAATCATCGCCGCGCTCAGGATTCCGACAACCTTAACCGCTACCAATCTTCTTTTCATGGCTATTTACTCCTATTCGTTGAAAATATTAAAAAATTCAGGCAATGCTGCCACTTTCTGAAAACCCGCACTTAGCATTTTGTGACAGCAGGTATCGGATCTAAGTTTGGAAAAGAACTTAACATGATGTCGAATTCCTATGGCACATTGTGCTTGGCGGATACGTTAATTGTTTAGTGAAGGCCATCTTCGAGAAGTAGGCGACGTCATTTAGAACAACGCCAGCGTCCCGCTGCAAGCCGTCGCGCATCATCTTGGAACTGTCGAGAGGGACACTCCAGACGATGGACTCGATCGCAAGGTTGTGCTCGATGCTTTCTTCGATGCTGCGATTTTCTTTCGCTTGCGCGGGCGCCACTAGGCCAATAGCCAGCAACGCGACCAGTATTAGATTCGTTTTCATCGACGGATTTCTCACCCTGTTTACCACATTCAAACAAGGCTAATCGCGACCAAGAAGAATGAATACACCCAGAACAAGGGGGTTTTAAGTAGTTTGCAGGGGTACTGTCATTTCAATTCGAAGAGTTGGTGGGCTGCATCATGAATATCGTCGGATGGCCGCCTGAAATAGGTCCAGGATGAATTTTTAGGAGGGACAGACAAGCTGCATTTATAGGTGCATCGGGGCCAACATACGGTCGTGCAAAATACGGATAACCTCGATTCCGTAATTTGTTTCTCGGTAATACACCACATGGCGAATGACAGGGTATTTTCGATATCCTGGACGAATGTTTTCACATGAAGTACCAGCTTTGGGGCGGGCAGTTAACAATTCAAAGGCAGTGGTTAAGTCGTCAATGTAGCGTTCAGTCTGTGCTAAACCCCATTCCTGTAAAGAATAAAGCCAAACAGCTTCG
This sequence comes from uncultured Gammaproteobacteria bacterium, assembly GCA_947259955.1. GTDB lineage: Bacteria > Pseudomonadota > Gammaproteobacteria > Arenicellales > JAANXG01 > JAHEKE01. Next base: position 2,567 of record CAMYOI010000378.1, on the reverse strand, counting down.
ATGTCTTCTCGTGCTCTTGGGCTAAGTCTGAATTCAGCTGATTTTGTCGACATGTTTAGCAGCCATTTCTTGTTTGAATTGATTGCTATCGAACGGTTTTGGATCGCCGCTTTCCTCGCCCTCGATCAACGCGGCGCGAATGGCTTCGATGTTAGCCTGACTCGCCTGGTCACGACGGATTAGGTCGCGGACATATTCACTGTCATTGGTGAACTGTCCTGCAGCGATTTGGGCTTTAATCCAGCGGTCTTGTTGATCGGTAACAGTGATTGTTTTTCGAGTCGTGCCCATAATGATGCCTCTTGCTGAGTGTATTAATAATCATACTATTGATGCAGAATAGCATAAAATCTGGTCTCGCAGTATTTCGACCCTTTGTTATTGTGTAACGGGAATGCGTCCGTCACCGTGGGATGATCGGTTGATTACGATCACAGGTATCCACGAAGTGTGTACTGAGGTACACCAGAGGTACTGTGACTAGGACTAACTCACACTAACTTCCCTTAACTATCATAAACTTAGTGTTTGACTGACGGACTTAAAATCCCTCGGTAGAAATACCGTGCCGGTTCAAGTCCGGCTCCGGGTACCATGCGTTAGTTTTGTACTGTCCAGCAGAATACACTAGCCGAATAAGTGCGCCTTTTTAATGTGGTTTTTTATCGGCACGGACAATTTAGGGTCCATTGGCGGCCAATACAAGTGGGGGTATTTTCAGGGGTACTTGCTTCATTAAGCCTCCAAAACAGGCGATATAATCGAAATGTCTCTCTTAATCATTAAACCATTTTGGTCTCATATCTTCTGACGGGATACACAGGACAAAAGGTCAAAACCGACCGGACAAAAAAAGCACCGCCTAAAATATTTGATGAGCACATTAGCGATGATCGCTTATATCTGCCGCAAACTTTGGTTGCTCAATGCGTCGGTGTTAGCGTGGCGGCGGTTCAAAGGTGGCCGATCAAACCAGCAAAAAAACTAGGGCGCGCGGCGCTTTATTTTTACCTGACGTGTTCGCCTATCGAGTAGAAGTCGAACACATGGCGGCAACGAAAGTTATAACCTGGTTGTCGAGCGATCGCCGCCTGACTTAAACAAACCAGCCTCCGGGAAATCCGGAGCGATTCAGTCTGAGGTCGACGAGCAGTCTACCTTATCGATAAACTCCACACGGGCACTGGAGACCGAGACAAAGCGTGTGGTTTTCTTGCAAGGATCATACATAACGTAGAGATCGCCATTGCCACCCAGATAGAGCAGACCAAGCGGCTTATGTTGTTTGGTCACGTCGTACAATTTTACAGGCCGTGCCGACAGCCCAAGGATTTCGGGTGCCAAAACCCCATGCAAGCCATCCGGACGAAGAATCGGCCCACGCAAAAAGATCTCAGCACTCAGCACAGATAACAGAATAGAACCAATAACACCAAACACAACAAGCCCTTTGCGGATTTCACTCTTATCAACTCTAATTGCACCCGGGAGGCTATCTGAGATCCCTGCAGCATGGGCGATAAAGATCATGGCAATTATAGTCCCCACAACTATTGTAATCATTTTTTCGCCTGAAATATGGACGGTTACCATTACAACGAGCACCATTAGCGCCACGGCATATCTTGCTACTCCTGCCATTGACCACCCGCCAATACGAAAGTCATCCATCTTGCTGTCTTTCGTTTCTGTGGAGACGGCTTGCGGCGATCTGTTCTTCTGCCGCCAAGAGAGCGCCATTAAAATCCACTTATCGACGAACATAAGCGGGCCAAGTAGACCTAGGACGACAAGGATTGCTATGAGTGCTTCGGTGGCGCGCGACGAAGCGTCGACACCCAAATTCCCGACACGCACACCGATTTGTCCCCAATAAGAGCGCCATAGGAATTCCGTAAGAGCTCCAATGATCCCAACTGCCGGGATAAGCATCATTAATACTTGAGCAAGGTTTTCTCTGCTCTTTCTTGCGGAGGCAAGGAGTTCGGGCGCGACTTGCTGCAAGACCTCATACGTTTCGGCTATTGGCAAATACCGTTCACCGCTGAGGACCGTCTGGATCGCCGCATACAGATCCGTAGCGGCCGCATCCCTCGATACGTAACCAAGCGCACCAGCCTGTATAGCGAGCACGACGCGTTCGTGCGGGATGTCCGCCGGACACAAGGCCAGAATCTTGACATCTGAGTGCATCAAAGACACGAAGGAGATTATGTCGGTGCTGCTAGATCCGGGTAGAGCCAAATCGATCAGCATCACATCGGGGCGCGTGCGCGTCACCTGCTCAAGCGCTGCTTTGCGATTGTGGGCGATCCCCACGACTTCCAGTTCTCTTGAGTCTTTCCGAACGACAGCTTCGAGCTGTTCCAACAATTTCGGACCGGTGTCCTCGCCCGAAGGGACGCTGGCTACAACCAGCAGACGAATGCTTTCTGAATTCATGATGCCTCCACGAGACAGTTGAGAGTAGGATCATCGCGTTCTGGACGAGACCTTTCTTGCTGCCCCGCTGCGGGATCTGGCCCCAAGCTCAGGCAAGAGACGAGCAGAAGCCATAACATGAGCCT
>CAMYOI010000377.1 GCA_947259955.1 uncultured Gammaproteobacteria bacterium | reverse complement strand
TCAGCGGACACAGGGGCACGATATCGAAGCCGTCATCCACGCTTGCCGTCAATGGCTCAAGACTTTCGAACCGGGGGCCGCCGCAAGTGATTCAGTTTGAATGGATGTGGGTGTTCCTATTTCTACCGTTGCCCCTGATCGTACACGTTATGGCGTCACCTATCCGGGGCGAGCGCGACGCCGCGTTGCGAACTCCCTTCATGGAAGACTTTGACGATATCACCGGAGTGCGGTCCGAGGGATTCAAATCCTGGTGGGCGCTGCTCCTGGCCACGCTTGCCTGGATGTGCCTGGTGACGGCCGCGGCGCGGCCGCAGTGGATTGGTGATCCCATTGAACTCCCGGCCAGCGGCCGCGACCTGATGCTTGCGGTGGATCTGTCGGGTTCCATGAAGGCCGCGGATTTTGAACTCAATGGCCGCGCCGTTGACCGGCTTACTGCAACCAAGGCCGTTGCCGGAGAGTTCATTGAGAGACGTGAGGGTGATCGCCTGGGACTGATCCTGTTCGGGGAAAATGCCTACCTGCAGACCCCGTTGACTTTCGACCGCGAGACCGTGAAAACTCTGCTGGAGGAATCCGTCATTGGTCTGGCGGGCAGAAAGACCGCCATCGGCGACGCCATCGGCCTGGCGGTTAAGCGCCTTCGCGGCAACGCCAGCGAATCCCGGGTGCTTATCCTGCTCACCGATGGCGCCAACACCGCGGGAGAGATCGCGCCTGGCCGAGCCGCGGACCTCGCGGCCGCAGCCGCATTGAAGATATATACCATAGGCGTAGGCGCGGACGAGATGATTGTCCCTTCACTATTCGGCCAGCGCCGGGTCAATCCGTCGCAGGATCTCGACGAGGGCGTCCTGCGAGACATCGCCGAAAAAACCGGAGGGAGGTACTTCCGTGCCCGCAACACGGCGGAGCTGGAGGAGATCTACAGGCTTTTGGATGAATTCGAGCCGGTAGAAGTGGATGCACTCAGCTTTCGACCGACCGTGTCCTTGTTCCACTGGCCGCTAGCCCTGGCGGTGGTAGTGACCACGGTGCTGGTGATGATCAGGGGGGGCAGCGGGGTAGTGCCCGCATGATTGCTGATTTTCATTTTCTGAGGCCGGCGTGGTTGCTCGCCCTGATCCCGATGCTGCTGCTTCTGCTCTGGCTGCGCAACGTAAAAAGCGGCCGCGGCGTATGGCACGCGGTCTGCGACGCGCATCTGATTCCCTTCGTTTTGGAGAGCGCATCGTCATCGGGGCGGTCGCGCAGCCTGCTATTGTCGGGTATCGCGGGCGTCCTCGCCATCGTGGCCCTTGCCGGCCCGGTGTGGCACAAGCTGCCGCAACCGGTATTCAGACAGCAATCCGCCCTGGTAATCATGCTGGATCTGTCGCGATCCATGGATGCGGGAGACGTCAAGCCGAGTCGACTCGAACGGGCGCGGCTGAAACTGCTGGATCTGCTGCAGATGCGCAAGGAAGGACAGACTGCTCTGGTCGTCTATGCCGGTGACGCATTCACGGTGACCCCGCTCACCGACGATACCGATACCATATCTTCCCTGATGCACAGCCTTTCCACGTCGCTCATGCCAGCTCAGGGGTCGAGATCCGATCGAGCCGTCGATCAGGCACTGGACCTGCTTTCACGGGGTGGAGTTCGCGGCGGTGCGTTGCTGCTGGTCACCGACGGCATCGACGAATCCCGGGTTGAAGAGATCGCCGCCAAAGTCGTGCGTTCCGGCCATCGCTTGTCCGTTCTGGGAACGGGAACCCCGGACGGCGCGCCCATCCCTGATGCGGAAGGCGGTTTCGTCAAGGACAACGTGGGTCAGATCGTCGTGCCTAAGCTGAACGAGGAAATGCTGGTCAAGCTGTCAGTTCAGGGCGGCGGCATATATACACCGCTGCGAATCCAGGATGACGATATCGAGCTGCTGTTGCGGCAATTCGATGCCGCGTCAGACTCGAAGGATGTGGTGTCTACACAGCTTCAAACCGACCGCTGGCGAGAAGAGGGTCCGTGGCTGCTGTTGTTGTTGCTGCCCCTGGCCACGCTTGCATTCAGAAAGGGATTGTTGATCGCTGTGATCTGCGCAGGTATTCATTGGCCTGACAGCGCTGTGGCGATGGAATGGGACGATCTCTGGTTCAACACCAATCAGAGGGGAGTGCACGAAATGGAGGCGGAGAACTTTGCTGCCGCCGCGAACCGGTTTTCGGACACTCGATGGAAGGCGGCGGCGCTGTATCGCGCTGGAAAATACGAGGAGGCCGCGGAGCAGCTCGAGGGCATGACCGACCCCGAGGCGAATTACAATCGAGGCACCGCGCTGGCCCGTGCCGGTCGCATCGAGGAGGCCATCGAAAGCTTTGAGGAGGCCCTGGAACAGCGGCCGGATCATGCGGATGCCCGGCATAACCTGGAACTGCTCCGGCAGCTGAAGAATCAGCAACAACAGCAGCCCGGACAGAGCAACAACGACGAACAGGAACAGCCGCGACAGGCGGACAGTTCGCAACAGCAGTCAGGTCAGGATCAGCAAGGTCAGTCCGGTGAGAATGGCCCTTCCGACCAGCAGTCGGAACGCAATGAAGACAGCGAAGAATCAGAAACCGGGTCTCAATCGGCGGAACCAAACAGCGCGGAGCAAGATGACGGGGACACCGGGCAAGAGCAGTCGGCCGGAGAGCAGGATTCAACATCGAATGGCGAGACCAATCGCGACGAAGGCGAGAACGAACCCGGTCCGCCGGTGCAGGCAGATTCAGATTCACGGCAAACAGAGGAACAGCAGGCAATCGAGCAATGGCTGCGGCGGGTTCCGGACGACCCGGGAGGGCTGCTGCGAAGGAAGTTCCGCCACCAGTATACTCAGCGGAATCGTAATTCCGGCGATGAGGTGCGAGCGTGGTGAGTCTGCAAGGAGTGGACGGTGATGTCGGATAGGTTGACCGCGATGCTGGCGTTATTGCTCTTGACCGCGCCCGTTTTCGGCGCCAACGTCGTTGCCACGGTGGACCGCAATCAGGTCGGTGTCAACGAGTCGTTCAGGCTCTCTTTCGAGGCCGATGACGCCGTTGGCGAACCGGATTTTTCAGTACTCGGAGAAAACTTCGAGATCCTGGATCAGTCACAGAATCAGAGCATCTCGATTACAAACGGCAGGACTACCCGCAAGTACGTTTGGGACCTCCTGCTCATGGCTACCCGGGAAGGATCATTCCAGATACCACCGATCAAATTCGGCGGTGATCGCAGCCAGCCCGTAAACATCGTGGTAAAAGCCGGAGCGGAAGTCAAGCAGGCCGACAAGTCGATCTTTCTGGATGTCGAGGTGGACGTCGAACAACCCTTCGTTCAGCAACAGGTCATGTTCACCGTGCGGCTACTGCGCTCGGTGGATATCGCCTCGGCCACGTTGAGTGATCTCGAAGTAGAGGGTGTGGACGCCATAGTAGAACGCTTCGGTGATGACCATAACTACCAGGTGGTGCGCAACGGACGCCGCTGGCAGGTGGTCGAGAGGAAGTACCTGGTGTTCCCCCAGCAGAGCGGTTATCTAACGATCCGGCCGCTGGAGTTTCGCGGTCAGGTGGTGACCCGGCGTTCAAATCTTGGGCTGGATATCTTCAACCGGCAGTCCGGCAGTCCGGTCGTACTGCGCTCCGAATCGGTCACGCTCGGGGTGCGCGAACCGCCTGCCGCATTCGTCGGCTCCTGGCTTCCGGCAAAGCGGCTCGAGCTGATGGAGTCGTGGCCGGAAGACCGGGAGATCGTAGTCGGCGAACCGGTGACCAGAAGCATCACCGTGACGGCGCTCGGCCTGACCGCAGCGCAGCTGCCCGAGGTTCGCGCCGGGCTTGCCGATGGGTTGCGGGCCTATCCCGAAAAACCCACCCTCGAAGACAGCGGTCACGACGACGGGGTACAGGGCACGCGCGAACAATCGATGGCGATCATCCCAACCCGGCCAGGAAAGATTACATTGCCAGAAGTGGAAGTGGCGTGGTGGAATGTGGACGAGCAGCAACCGGAAATTGCCACCATTCCGGCACGGACCCTCGACGTTGTCGCCGCGCCGGTAACGGCTTCTTGGCCGCCTGCCGCAACACCCGCCGGGGTGGAACCGGAGGCCGATTCGCAACCGGCCGAAGCGGGCCGCGGTTCGTCGCAGTGGCGAGGCTGGTGGCCGTGGTCGACTCTGGCTCTCGCTTTCGCATGGTTGATTACCCTTGTTCTGTGGCTCGCGGACCGGAAGCGACTGCGCGCGGCATCAGATGACCAAATTCGGCCCCGTCCCATCGTCTACCCAGGGCCGGCGCTGGCGGAGTTTAGTCGTGCCTGCGCCGCGGGGGACGCGCATCAGGCGAGTAAAGCGCTGCTGAGATGGGGCGCCGCAATGTGGCCGGAAGCCCCACCGAGCAGCCTGGGTCGTCTTGCCGCCCGCTGC
>CAMYOI010000376.1 GCA_947259955.1 uncultured Gammaproteobacteria bacterium | reverse complement strand
TCGCTGCGCTCGCAATGACTGCGGTTGTCATCGCGAGGAGCGTGGCGACGTGGCGATCCAGTCAAAATCTGTACTCCGCAGGAGACAATCGCCTCAAGACAAATGCAACGCTTTTTTTTGAAACAGTCCACTAGTAACGCCCAGATGTTATTTATGGGATCACAACGCTAGGTCTTCGATCCGGCGTTCAAGACTACCTCTGTATTGCTGAACCTAAGCTGAACAGAACCACATAGTTCTCTCTATTCTATCGGCCGATAGATTTGTTTTAAATAAAACGTACGTCTGTTGTTTTCGTTCAGCTTGAGTTCAGGCACCGTCTAATACTATGCGCTCGACAACGGAGAATAGTTCCGTTGCTAGAGGGAAGTTCGATACACCAATTACCGAGATCGACGTATTGGACTTGACCATTGAACAACATTTAGAACACGAGGTTTTAATGATGAAAATTGAATCTTCAAAACTGCTGTCTTCCATCGCTGCGACCGTCTTGCTTACCAGTCTCGCCGGCCCCACTTCTGCAATGCCGGAGAAAGAGGAAGCCATGAGCCAAAACACGAACACGACGATTCAAGAGGGTGAAATCAACACCAACGACACGTTTCAAGTTGGAGATAGCAACGACAACGCGACCTACCAACAGGGTCTCGATAACGCGAACCGGACCCGTCAGCGTGGTACGTACAACTGGAACGAAACAGGACAATTCGGAAGGGTGAACTTCAACACGACAGACCAGAGCTGGAAGACCGATCGGAAAGTGCGTCGTAAACGCAATCGATCGAAAAACTGACAGTGGGGCCGATGCCCTACTCGAGGTGTCGGCCTTCCCTTTCACCTAACTGGAGAACCAAGCAAATGAAACCGTCCATTCTTCTCATTGGTGCTGCCATGCTGGGATCAACCTATCTGGCATATGGCGAGGCTAGCCAGCAGCGGATAGAAAAACCCTGCTTCTCGGTCAACATTCAGAATAAGCCCGTCAATAACGCAACAGTACACCAGAACTGCGATCTTAACTTCAACCGGACCGTTCAAGCGGGAGCACAAAACACAGCCGTCACCGTACAGTCCGGCCAAGTCAACAGCAACAAGGTCAGACAGTACTGGTACGACCGCATGGAGTATCTGGGTCGGATCAGGGGCGAGTAACGCCGCCAGCGCCTGGTGGTGACTAAATTGACCTTCTCTGCATCTCCAACGAGCCAAAGGTGGGTCAACCGTCACCAGGCGTCCTCCGGCGCGGTTGTGACACCACTGAATGCCCAGGAAGAATAATGCCGCATCCAGTCATAAACGGTTTTTGAGGGAATTCGAAATGAGTAGTCCAGCCAGAAAACTAGTTCAGTTTCTTTCAACCACACTACTGATTACTTTCGTCGGCGCCGCGTCGGCTGCAAACGTTAACACCACTATTCAGGAGGGCATGGTCAACATAAATCGTACCTTTCAATGCGGAGCGAGCAACGACAATACAACCTATCAATCCGGCAAGGTTAATATCAACCAGACCATTCAAGTCTGCGGCGCCAACAGAAATCGTACAGGCCAGTTCGGAGGTAGAAACTTAAACAGAACGCGCCAGGATCAAAGTATCCAGCATGCCCGCAACCACCAATGGGTAAAAAAGAACAAAAGAAAGCGCAACACCCGTGGGCGCAGTGACAATCGTGATCGCAATGATGATTGAAATGCAGTGCTTCGTCCCTGTCACCTATTTTTCCTATGAGGATTTTTAAAATGAACAGATCGACATTTGCAACAGGGTTTCGCTTTTTCAGTGTAGCCCTTGTTCTTACACTCGCTGTTAATCCATCTACTGCCGAGACCTTCCGTTGGGGTGATTCAACTGCGAGCGTCCAACAACAAGGAGGGACTCATCAAAGTCAGTCCGATGTAACCAGGTTTGAGAATGGGCAACGGATCATCACCCGGGACGGTAATAACACAGACATCACGATTCAGCGGGAAGGGTACTCCAATCCTCCTCGCTTTGATGCTGAGCAACGATTCGGGGAGGGCATTAATCGCTTCGATGATCCCGACCTTGAACGACGCTTCTCACAGCCAGACACCTTTGATTCAGATGGTTCTCCCAGCTCTACGCCGACAACATCGCAGGTGCAGAAACTCTTCCTGCTTCACATGATGGAACGTTTGGGATGGCATTTCATGCCCTAGCGTTAAGACAACCAGCAAGGTGCAAGGTCTGTTGCGAGCGTGCTTGGTTACGGGTGACTTGGCACACGGGTTTAGAATCGTTTTACTGATGATAAAACAGAGGCCTTAGTATGTATCCCAAACTTATGTTCGCGGTTGGAGTCGTATTTTTACTATCTGGGTGCACCCCAGCTGTAAAGGTAGAACCTCCGGAGGAACCGATTGAGATCAATCTCAACGTAAAGATTGATCATGAAATTAGAGTTAAGGTCGAGAAAGATATTGATGAACTATTGTCAGAAAACGGTGAACTGTTTTAACGCTGTGATTCTAGTGCGGAGGCCACATCATGATTAGAAGTGTTTACGTCATTATTATTGCCCTTGTATTGGCAGCTCCTGTCTCTGCAGCCGATGTGGGTGAAGCCAAGGCCAAAGGACACGCGTGCGAACAAACCAACGGTTATCTCCGAGCGACAGCCAACGCCCCGGCGGATGTCAAGGCCTTGGTTAAGAACGTCAATGCAAAGCGAAAAGAGCAGTACGCTAGAATCGCAACCAAAAACGGCGTCGCAGGAGATCAGGTCGCCAAGCTTACCGCGCAGAAAGTGATCAACAGCGCACCCCAGCACGCATGTGAATAGCTATGGCCATAACGCATTCCTGGTCGGTATAGATGCCTCTTGTAAATACATTCAAGATTTTATTAATTCGGAATCCTACAGTCCAGCAAACTACGAACCTAAGTTCAGACCTCCTGACATAGCGTCAAGCGCATTTGAGACACTCCTCGCTGTGAACTTCGAATTGAAGTCGTAGCGAAGTCCCGGGAATTCGCGTTGCTGAGGCGTTGAGTTCTTGACAGAGCGCGGCAATGGCCCGGCTGCGTCGGGGTGCACTCAATGGATTCAGTGTGATCTTCAGATACCCGTCGGTGAGTGTCAGCGACCCCGATGCACGGAATGCTTCGCGTAGAAGCGCGCGGCCTTCTTGCTCGTGTCGCCGATAGTGAGGCTCGAGCAGTCGGTACAGCGTGGTTTCAGCGCGATACACGGCCATCTTGACGATGTTCATGAAATGCTTGTGCTCTACGGTAAGGGTCACCGCCTCGTCGTCGTCGCCAACCGTCTCAGTGACCGGTACCCGCTTGGGCAGGCGTCTACGTCGTTCGATAAGCTTGGTGATCTCGTCGTGGGTCTCGGCAAGTTGCTGCCGCAACGCAGCATGGGCGATCTTGAAACCCCGCGCAGAGGCGCGGCGCGCCTCTTCGTTCGTATCGATGGCACGCCCCAGTTGCGCCTGGAGATCCTTGGCCTTCTTCCGCCAGCGCCCGATATCCTTGTCGAGCTTGGTGCGCTGCGGATTGGGTACCGTGCGCTGGGGATCGGCCGGCTCGACCTCATAAGTGTCGAGCGCATCGAGATCGAACTCCTCACCAGCATACTTGAAATAGTTCTCCTGACGCCAGCGTGCAAACATCCTATAGGCGACTTCGGCCGCCGGCAAGTCCCGGCGGCTGGTAACCACGTGTGTCTGGTGACCGTCCTCACGCCAGCGAACCACACGGCGCAGCTGCAGTTTCGCGCCCGGACGCACCAGACCATCGCGAAGCCAATAGCTCACCTTGCACCCCTCGACCTCCAGAGTGTGCTCGGCAAAGTCCCTGGCCGGGTAGCGTGGACACTTACCCTTGCGATAGGTGAGGATGTCAAAGCCCGCCTCGATGATCTTGCGAAACAATTTCGGACTCCACCCCCCGCGGTCGAACACCACCGTGGCTCGTCTGCCCTCCGGCACCAGTACGCCTACCTCTTCAAGAATCGGCAGCAACTGGGCACTCAACGATGCGCTTACCTCGCCAGTGACGACAAACAGCGGTTCGCCATGGGCATCGTTCACCCAGAAATCACTCACCGCCGGCATCGCCAGACGGCGCTGCGTTACATAGGCCTTCGTGATGCGCCGCTTGCCATTGTAGGTGCGTACGTGCCCGTCGATGTACAAAAAACCCAGCGCCTCGGTGTCTGCACCAGCCAAACGCTCGGCCAGCCAGCCCATCAACACCGATGCCTTGCCCAGCCTGGCAATCTCGTGTACCCGCCGACGCAAGGTCTTCACCTCCGGCGCCCGGTCAAGCCCCAGCAAACGCCCCAGCACCGCCGGTGCCACCCCAACCAAATGCTCCGCCCGCGTAATACGCAGCGCCATCATCAAGCACAGCGTCATCACCGTGTGACGCAGCCCATAGAATCCGTTCTTCAGCTTCCCGTAACTCGCCTCCAC
>CAMYOI010000375.1 GCA_947259955.1 uncultured Gammaproteobacteria bacterium | reverse complement strand
AAGGTCCATCACAAGAACTTATCCACGCTATCGTCGAATTGAAACGCCGGAACCCACGCTTTGGCTATCCTCGCATTGCGAGAATCATATCGAAGACGTTTGGCATCGAGATTGACAGAAACGTGGTGCGGCGTGTTCTCGCCAAGTATTACCGCCCGGAATACGGTGGGAATGGCCCTTCCTGGTTGGCCTTTCTTGGGCATATGAAAGACAGTTTGTAGAGCATAGATCTGTTTCGCTGCGAGTCGATTACATTTCAAGAGCCATTGGGTATTGGTAGTCATGGATCAATTCACTCGCCGACTCATTGGATTCTCGGTTTATGCGGGTGACGTCAACGGCTTGATCCGGTGCCAGATGTTCAACAAAATTATAGTGGGGGAATCCCCGCCTCGATACTTGAGCTCGGACAACGATCCACTATTTGAATATCACCGGTGGACAGCGAACCTGCGCGTGCTTGAGATTGACGAAATCAAGACGCTCACCGGTGTTCCCGTGTCCCAGGATTATGTTTCATACTGCACCTCTTAGTTGCGAATCAGCGCAAGTGTTGGTTTGAACTTTCTTGTACGATCTTTGCCGCTCATATGTAGTCGGCGGTTTGTCACTAACAGGCTCATACAGATATTCACCTCTGTCATTGCAGACATGGGCTGGTAAGCGTCCCGCGTGGCGCCAGATTTTTACAGTACCGACCGAAACACCAAGTTGTTGCGCAATTTCCTGGACTGTGAGCATACCGCGGTTGCGTAAGCGTGCGAAACGACTTTTTAAGCCGTAATCTCTGCGTAGCTTCGCGACGATCCGGGAAGTGAACCGACCATTTGTGCCCGAGCGCAACCCCTGTTGATTGAGGTGGTCGGCAGTTTGTTGGTCGGTTTGGCGCAATTGCCAAGCACGCTTCGGGCGCGGCAAACGGAGCGTTTGCCTGGCGCCGCCCTTGAAACGAATATGCGCCGTTATCCCCTCTGCCTTAATCAGGGTCACGTCTTCGATGAGGAATCGCACCAAACGTTTGCGTTCCCAATGCGCCGTCTTCGGATCGTTCCACACGCGTGGGAAATCGCAGGCCAACGCGCGTATGGTCTCCTTCTGGCGCTCATCGAGTATTCGTTGCTCGCCCTCACGGTGACATTCGTAGTCGTCCTGCGCTGCTTGCACGGCGCGCAGCTTGTCGTTCCAATCCGCTTCCAGGGAATCGGCGACCAATCGGTGGTCCGGATCCACCCGTAAATAGCGACGCCTGGCCAGTTCAGCCTCGTAACGGATACGCTCTAACTGTTGTCGGCGTAGCGTATCTGCCTCATCAAAGCGCATCTGTATCTCGTGCTCCACCGCAAGTGCGACCTCGAGATTCATCGGCGTTACGGTCTCTACCAGCTTGCGACCCACCGCTGCGTCGATACCCGCCCCAGCAATGAACTGACAGATCCTTGTGGCGGTCTTGATGCCATGGCGTTGACACACATATGCAGGTACAAGCGTCTTGCCCACCGTTTGATAGCGTACCGTCATGCGTCCGCCACATCGACCGCACACCACGATACCTTGCAACAGCGCCGGCCCTTCGCGCGGGGGACTCTTACGACGCTCCCGGCCGTGGGCTTGCGCATTCGCACTTAAGCGGCGTTGGTTGGTCTCAAACGTCTCCCAAGTAATATAGCTGGGATGGTGATCCCGCAGCACCACCTGCCATTGTTCGCGCGGGACCTGACGGGTCATGGTCCGACCGTCCACCCCTCGACGAGTTCGATGGCGACCAAAGACAAAGGCCCCAGCATAGCTCGGGTTATGTAGCACTTGCAGGACTCGGGCGTGCTGGAGTTCGCCCCACATAAGCTCCCCTTGGTACTGGCCCGCGTGAGGCCGTCGGGGAAACTTCACGCTTTGGTTGCGAAACGTCTTGACCGTGGTATACGCCGATCCCGTCCGTTCAAACGTCTCAAACAACAGATGCACCGCCGCCTGCACTTGTTGGTCCGGGTCGAGCACGATCCGATCGTCGCTATCGTATACGAAGCCCACCGGCAAGCGCTGACGCAGCTCGCCACGGCGAGCCTTGTTCAGCAGGCCGCCGTGGAGGCGGGCACGCATCACATGCAACTCGGCTTCACTCATCGTGCCTTTGAGACCCAACAGGAGTCGGTCGTTAAAGTGACCGGGGTCATAGATCCCATCTTCGTCCAAGATCAGCGTTGCGCTAAGCGCACAGATCTCAAGTAGGCGGTGCCAATCCGTCGAATTACGGGCAAGCCGTGAGACTTCCAAACCCATGACGATGCCGGCCCGTCCCAAACTGACCTCAGTCACCAGCTGTTGAAACCCCGCGCGGTCGCGTTCAGCACCAGATTTGCCCAGGTCACTATCAATCACCGTGATGCTCTCCAGCGGCCAGCCTAAGGGGCCACTCATAAATAACTTCGTATTCTACGAAGGGGTGAAGGTGTAATTCCAGTTAGGCAGAGCGTCATGTTTTTTGATGTTGAGTTGGTTCATTTTCTGGACGTTTATCTTGATGCCTTTGGGATAGATTTTCGAATCGATGTAGGCTTTTACAGAGAGGCCGGTGGTGGTTGACGTTGTTCTGATGTAATTCTGGATGGTCGTGAAGCTATCCAAAGGGCGGCCGGCCCAGTGTTTGCTGATTTCACTGAACAACCTGTGTTCTATGGGGTTCCACTTGGAGGTTCCCGGAGGATAGTGACTCACTGTGACTTTGATCCGGTGCCGATTACTGAACTGTTGCAACTGGTGTTTCCATGCTCGGCAGCGATAGCCGTTGCTGCCGCCGCAGTCCGCCAGAATGAGCAGTTCGTTCGCTTTGGTATAACGACGGCGACCATCGTATCGCCACCATTTTTCGATGGACGATACAGCGAATTGTGGCGTGTCATGCGAGGTACCGACAAAGACCGATCCCCGATTGGCCTGGATGTCATAGATGCCGTAGGGAACTGCGAGTCCCAGCCCCTGGGAGCGGAAGTCATGATCTTTCACCGCCACCGCTTGTTTGTTCCATGCCGCTCCAGGGTTTTTGAAATTGCCCACCAGCTCTTTCTTTTTTGTGTCTACACTGATCACCGGCAATCCCCGTCTGGAGAAACGATCGCGAATAGCACAGATTTGCTTGAACTGCGCGTCACGGTCCGGTCCAGTGCCCGACGATATTTTCTTGTGATTCACGCGCAGGGAGTAGCCGAGCTCTTTGAGGATGCGCCCGACGGTATTCGCACTGACCTCGATACCGCCGAGATGGGCCAACTCGCGTGCGATTTTCTCGGTGGTACGCCGGGTCCACTTCAGACCAGTGATCGGATCCCCGGCCGTCTCGTGTTCCATCAGTGCTTCGATCTTCGCGATGACCTGCGGTGTTTTTTTTCCACCGGCTTGCGACCGCCCCCCACCTTGCGCGCCCGCTCAACCTCGACATCACCTGCCAACAGCTCCCGACGCCCACGGGCCACAGTCTGCGGATGCATGCCCAGCACTGCCGCGATCCATTTATCGCCACCGACTCCGTACTTGAGCGCTTCGACTCCCGCGTACATGCGCCTTTGTTTCTCGTCGAGCATGCTCAGGAAAATGATGATGGCAGCCTTCGCCTCGTCGGATAGCTCCTGCTCCGACAAATCCATCAGGTTGCGTGACACCAACTGTTGCTTGCGGATCGCGGACTGCGTCGAGCAATACAGGTACCGATTGGCCACCTTCTCTCTTGAAACCTGTCCATTGGCAACCAGTCTGAGCAACGATCCCTTGACGCTGACGCCCAGCAACTGCCTGAGCTCATCTGCGAAATATCCACTATGAGATTCGTTCGCGAAATGCTGTAGTGTCGACATCAACGTACCGTGCCTGGAAAAATGCACATCGTTGTACGACCAAAGACCCTGATGGTCGAATCTGGCAATCTTTTCCAGCGTGTAGTAGCTGCCACCGTGAGAGTAGCTTGATCGATACGACAACTGCTTCAGTTTTCGCAACACGGTCTTGTAAACCGGGGTGCCCAGAAAGTCTTGCATCTCCAACATGGTCGCTACGACGTTTCTCATTAAGAACTGCTCCAGGTCATCTGCGCGATATGTCGTGCTTCTCATAATGTCCCTTTGTAACCTTTGAGTACGCAATAAGGTTACACAAGGACATTAAATGCGTCAACTATTTCACCGGTATAAAACCCGGAACACCCCGTATAAACTGGCTGGTAAGCTCAAGCGACTCTTTAGGTAGAACTCTCTTGCTGGGCAATTAATGTCCCTTTGCCACCTTCAGACAACGAAGTTATTTATGAGTGGGCCCTAAGGCGAGTGCCTTCTGGCGCAAGGCATACTGTCGTTGGGTGCTTTCGGTATTCTCAAACACCTGTCTGACCGTTGACTGTCGGATATACAAATAGGCGTTGCGTTGCAGATGATCGGCAGTGACCTTTTGGCTGAGCTCAGACACCATGGACGGCCTCCTGTTGCAGTTGCAGTACCATGCCGGCGACCACCTGAATGACGCGACGGTCGAGGGGCATGGACTCGGCTTGTGTCCTGGAAACATGGGAGGTGGACGCCTCGGTGCGTGGGGTCTCTCGCATCGCCATCGCCCAGACCAGCAACCCGTGTCGAACGAACACGGCCCATCCGCAGTCTTGGGTGGGGCGTTCTTCTACGACGTGCGCGCGCAAAGTTTCGTAGTGTTCGACGACGCTCCGGGGCAGATCCAGTGTCACGGGCGTTCGGAGCGTTTTTTTTTCTCGCGCTTCAACGCCCGCTCGATACTGCGTGGATGGACGGATAGTCCGAAGCGTCGCTTGATGCCGTCGACCAAGGTTTGGGTATTGACCTGGGGCGTTTTCTCGATGAGTTGTTGAACGAACGCCATCACCTCGCTTGAGAGTTTGTGCGCAGCTTTCGGACCGCGTTTCTTCGGCACCAGCCCGCCAAGACCTTCTTGCTCGAAGGCGTGGAACGCGTGGTAGAACGAGAGCCTTGAGAAACCGAAAGCGTGGGCCGCTTGGGTGACCGACCAGCCCTCGGCCTGCACCCGGCGCAGCATCTCGTATTTGACTTGTAAAAGGTCGTGCGCATCGAAGAAGTCGTGGCCCTGAAACAGTGATTCGTTGACCTGGTCCGGATGGAGATTGAGTGTGCCGTTGGCTTTGAGCGACTCGTACTTGGTCCGACGATGGGCTGGCATCATTAGGCCTTACTCTGTATGTTAATATAATTATGCCATGTTCACTTACCTTGTCAAGCGAATGTCGTTCACAAAAATGGTAATATGCGCCGTTATTATGCCAATTCTCGACAATGCCTGTTCGAGCGTGCCCCACAAGTG
>CAMYOI010000374.1 GCA_947259955.1 uncultured Gammaproteobacteria bacterium | reverse complement strand
AGGATATTTGATGGGAAATCCGCTGTTCTTGAGCAAATTATTTGATGGTGCTCGTGCCAAGCCATTGAAGAATCACACTTTGCAATTTATTTGAGGATTGGCAGGCAGTTTTCGTATTTTTTCGTAGGTAAAGGAAATCAATCGGTTGGCGACGGCCCATCAAGTAATTCTTGGCTCGCGTGGTATCTGTGCGCCTTTTTTCTCGTGTTAAGTGTGTGCCGGCATGGATCGTGCTGATGCTCGCGCAATGGATGGTCCAGCCGTCGGCCTGTGGCCCTCGAATGGCGGGTAACGGGCCCAAAGCGGGCGATTCAAGAACAACACCTAATCGGCCGGAAATTGCCCATTGCAGCCACTCGCGATATTTTCTTGAACTGGCGCTAACGGCCATGAGGGGTCATCCGCCAGGCGCGAGCGGTACCCCGGTAGACGCTATGAAGCGGACGGTCTCCGAAAATACAACCAAAAGAGATTTCTGGACATAAAAGTCGCGGCTGCGAGGGCGGCTAACCGCCAGTCAAGATTTTTCTGAGTTGGATGGTTTGCGATGGTAGCTCGCCGAAAAGATGTTGATAATCCGCCGCGAACTGACTGTGGTGCCAGAAACCAAGGGCAGACGCCACATCACCAATACTTGTATTTATGCCGGATTCAAGTAATTGGCGCCGCACCGTATTCAGCTTCCAGCACTTCATGAACGCCGCGGGCGAAATGCCGTACCGCTCGCGAAAGGCGTACTGGAGTGTTCGTTCGCTGGTTGCGGCGATGCGGCATAGAGCAGCGAGATCTTGCTCGGGGTTCGGCACCGAACGGACGTAATCCACGACACGATCAACTGCTAGGTCGCGCTTTCTCGCGGATGGCTTGGGAGGTGCTTTGCGGCAAGTGGAACTCAGCACGAACAGTCGTCCAGCAAGATTTCGTAACGCGTCCTCCGGCATAAACAGCGTATACGCAGTAATGATCCCCGAGGCATCCCGGCGAAGCGCATCCATCGCCGCGCATCCATCGCCGAAGTGCTCAGCGGTATCACCTCGCCGCCGCGACGATTGAAAACCGGGTCACAAGGGATCCGCAGGTCTTCGGCCAGCTCTTGCAGGAGAAAATCTGACACGGAGACTAGATAGACCTCAAAGTCGGGGTTCGTCGCGCTGCGCAGTTCGCTACCGTTAGGAAAGACGAGCAGGTCGTTGTTGTGTACCTGGTAACCGCGCCACCAGAATCCCCTACATCCAGCGCCAGGTAGAACGAAGGTCCGGAAGCCCGGAGGGATACCGCCCGCCTGGTCGAGGCGCCGCTCGAAACGCGCATAGCCCAGGAGAACGTCTTGAGAGATGATCTGCTTGACTCGACCGGCGAAGCCCGCGGCTTCCAGCAGCCGGAAATCGATGTCCCAATGGTGCACCGCTTCAGCCAGAGCATCCAAGTCATGGAAATAGTCGTCCAGAATCAACTGCATGGCGACAATCTAACAAAATTGCGGAATTTTGATAACAAGTATCCGTTGAATGTGGTTGTATGTCGTCCAAGTTCTAGCATTTGATTTCCGACGTGGCGAAGTCGATGGCGTTGCCTGACGCCTCACTTCAGTAGCTGTGCAGGCGAATTCAGTTTAATTCCGTGTGGTGTTCCCAGTAACAACTCCCAATTGGAGGCAATAGTGCAACTCAAGACGTTACTTTTAGCTCCGGCATTGCTGACGCTGGCCGGTACTGCGGCAGCAGCAGGAGAACAGATCGTTCACGATGCCGAGTACTATATCCTGGAAGCCCAAAACGGGGAGAAGTGGGCCACGGAGGACAAGGGTCTCGACGAGAAGCTGGCGTCGTTACGAGAAAAGCACGGAAGGCCGCCGAACCTCATTCACATTATGTGGGACGACACAGCTTACGGTGACGTAGGTATTCCCGCCATACAGAAAGTCCGTGGTCTCGATACCCCGAGTCTGAACCAGATGGCCGCTGAAGGCATCTTATTCACACGGATGTATACAGAGGTGGGTTGTACTCCAAGTCGTGCCGCTGCCGCGACCGGCCGTCTTGCAATACGCGGCGGCATGTACAACATCGGTATGCTGCTCGAGAGTCACGGGATGCGTGCTGAGGAAGTCACCATTGCCGAGGTGCTCTCGAATACAGGATACGCGACGGCGTTCCACGGCAAGTGGCACTTGGGGGATATCGAAGAGAGTTACCCCCACAACCAAGGCTTCGACGAGGCCTTCTTTACCGGCTACAACCAAATACTCTCGTTGTGGACCACGAACGGCGAGATCGGCAACGGTACCATGGGCTTGTTCGAGGACATGCTGCCACCGGATCCCTATAAACTCGATGATACGTTCGTTACAAAGGATTGGATCCAGATTGCGGAGGGCAGGAAGGGTGAGAAAGCCGTCAGGTGGGGTGACAATTCTCATGAGAACTACATGAAGATCGACGCTGAGGCCCAGCGGCGGACCTTAGAGTTCATCGAGCGCAACGCCAAGGCCGGTAAGCCGTTCTACATCGCGAACTGGCCCATGCTCAATACCTTCCTTCCCACCCCAGAGAAGTGCTCGACTGCCAGGAGCAACCTGCAGGCTGGCCTTGAATGCAACATCGATCCGTTCATCGGAAAGCTGATGGAAAAGCTGAAGGAGCTCGGAATCGGCGAGAATACCCTCGTTATTGCCATGGCGGACAACGGTCCAATGGCACACAATCCGCCTCCCGGCGGCGGCTTTGCCGAGACGATCTTTCGTGGCGGGAAGGGCGATTTCCTCGAAGGGGGTGTGCGGGTCCCTGCTCAGGCCTGGTGGCCGGGAGTCATTGAGCCTGGCCAGATTGTTGGCGACATCATCCACGAAACCGATCTGTTTACGACATTCGCTCGACTGGCCGGGGCAATGGAGTACATTCCTACCGATCGCGTCATCGATGGCATCGACCAGACGGCCTTGTTGATGAATGGTGATACACGCAGCCGCCGGGACCATGTGTTCATTTACGCTGGTCCGAATCTCGGTGCCTCGGTAAAGGGCAACTACAAGCGCCACTGGATATCGCCAGACCCCGTAGGCGAGGCCAGCGGCATTCCCGCGGCGTTCTACTTCCTGCCCCCCGATCCACGCGAAAAGTCTCCGATGCTCGCTAATCTGATCCACCTAAAGAGCCCCTTCAACAGGATGAGATTGCGACACGAACTGTGGAAGAAGAAATATCCCGATTCCCCGGAATTGCACGGCATTCCATGGACGGGCCTCGCTAATCCGTCCCCAGCAATCGAGGCTCTTGCCAAGCCGCAACTGGATTTGAGCAAACTACCGTTCGATGTCCTCGAATATGTGGAGCATCTGGACGAACTCCCGTTCGATCCTGACATGGATCCAGATTTGGGCCAGTAGTTATCGGTACGGCGGGCGGACTACCAAGGCAGGTGGTCCGTCCTCTTTCGTAAACAACCGAATTGCATTGTTCACAAAGAATGGGCGGACATGCCGAATATGAGTGATCGTACGGTTTCCCGTCGATGTTTCCTCAAAGCCGGGGCAATGGCCGGGGGCGGAATGATGTTGGGGGGCACTCCGGGGGTAACATATGCTGCTGACCAGTCGACGAAAAGCGACAAGACCTTCAGCGCACTGGACATCACCATTGCGGGATACCCCGTCGACCATGTGCGAGCCCTTGTCAATGGAAAGGTGCAGGTAAAAGGCTGCAACACAACGTTTCAACCAGGCAAAATCGGCGACCTCAATACTCATGTCTTCTCCGGCCCCCAGGAACTCGAGGTCACGGAGATCGGCCTATCACCGTTCATGCTGGCCTACGCCAACGAGGGTTTTCGCGACTACTCGCTGATTCCCGTATTCCCCGTTCGCCTTTTTCGCCACAAGAGCGTGTTTGTCAACTCCGATCGGGGCATAGAACGTCCCGAGGACCTCAAGGGCAGGAGAATCGGCACGCCCGGTTACTCCTCCACATCGCTTACCTGGATTCGCGGTTTCATGCAGCACGAATACGGGGTGAAGCCGGAGGACGTTGAATGGGTCGTGTCCGCGGTCGACTCGTCGGCCAAGGATGCGGGCAAGGTATCGAAGCAAGAAAGCGTTGTGCCAATGGGTGTTTCGATCAGCGTGGGTCCCGGGGGGAAAGACGAATCCGACATGCTAGTCGACGGCGACGTTGATGCATTGTTCCATGCCGCGGAACCGAAAGCCTTCACGGAAGGGCACCCAAAGATCAAGCGACTGTTTTCTGATTCTCGTGCAATAGAGCGCGACTACTACGCGCGCACTGGTATCTTTCCCATCATGCACGCAGTGGCCATGCGAAACGATGTCGTTGATGCGCACCCCTGGCTACCCGAGGCGGTTTATAGCGCCTACTGCCAGGCCAAACAGATGCAATACGAGACCATGCGCATGCAATGGATATACGGCACGCTGCCGTGGTTTGGGCAGGAACTTGAGGAAACCCGGGCGCTGATGGGGGAGAACTTCTGGCCCTACGGAATCGATGCCAACCGAAAAACCCTGGACGCCATGTTACATTACTCCTATGAGCAGGGACTGGCCAGTAAACGCTTGACGGTCGAAGACCTGTTTGTCCCATCCTCGCTGCAGTTCAGGGACGTTTCGTGATTCTCCTAGTTGCCCAGACCTAAGTTGTAAAACCCGCTCGACAACTCATGTACAAGATGCCGTGAAGCACGGGTGGAAATGTCCGTTGCCGCGGCATAGCAGCCGCTCTTGAGCTGAGTCGCGAACGGCAGCAACGGGTCGGTAGCAGTCTGTTAGTAAATTATTAAATGCACTGTCCTTGAGTGAAATCGGAAGGCGGCTGTGCTCGACTAAGCGGACGGAATACCCCGCGTTGTGAGTATGAACTTTAACGTGTTTATCTCCTCAACGATTCAAAGACAACGACGCAACGCTCCCAAGAATCGTGTCCGAAAACGCGTCTAACCCGCTGCTAAAAACCGTACATTTAAGAGCAGTCAGGAACAGGTATCTTATTGATTATTGGGACGATCTTTTAGCCGTGCATGGACCGTATCGAGGGTTTCTTAAAATCCATAAGTTATTGTTTTTATTTAATAAATGTCGGAGAGGGAGGGATTACTCGGGCTGCGCCCTCGCCCTTCGGGCCGCCGCCGCTTTGCGGCGACGTTCTCTCGCGCTCCGCGCTCGAGTCGAACCTGCAAATGCGGGGATCAAAACCCCGTGCCTTACCACTTGGCGACGTCCCAAGATAACTGTCCAGTCGTTATCGACTGCCTGGACGGGATCGGCTCAATCCATCGCGACGTGCAGGGGTGAGCGGTTCATACCCCGTGCAACAAACCCGTCCCAGTGGTCCGGCACCCGGTCTGCAACGGCCTGCGCATCCTGTTCGGAGTCGAATGCCGCAAACACGCAGCTTCCGGACCCCGTCATGCGGGCAGGAGCATGTTCATTCAACCAGTTGAGAGCCGCCGCCAC
>CAMYOI010000373.1 GCA_947259955.1 uncultured Gammaproteobacteria bacterium | reverse complement strand
GACGCCGCCGAAGTCGGACGCCGGCACCCGTTGATTAACGCTGAGGGTTTGCTCGGTGCGTGGTGGGATCCTCTCGACGGGGATATCGACCCCGCCGGTATTACCTTTGCGCTGGCGCGCAAGGCGCGCGAGGCGGGCGCCGAAGTATACCGCTTCAACCCGGTCGAGCGCATTACACGAAAGACCGATGGCGAGTTCATCGTCCATACCAGAAACGGCGATATCACCTGCGAAAAGATCGTCAACGCGACTGGTTACCGGGTCAATGAGATCGGCAACATGCTTGGCGTCACCCACCCAGTCACGTCGATGGAGCATATGTACTTCGTCACAGACACCATACCCGAACTCGAGGCGCTCGACTTTCGCGTACCCATTATCCGCGACCCCGGCAACGACTTTTACAGCCGCCAGGAAAAATTGGGGCTGCTGGTCGGCATTTACGAACAGGATTGCAGAACCTTCGGCATGGATGGCATCCATCCCGACTTTACCCAGGCCCTGTGCCCGTCAGATCTTGACCGGTGCCTCGACAACATGGAGGGTATTTTCGAGCGCCTGCCGCCACTGGTCGAGGCGGGTATTCACACCGTAATCAATGGCCCGATCACCTATACCATCGATGGCGCACCGTTGATCGGCCCGATCCCGGGAATCAAAAACGCCTACTGCGCGATCGGCTTGCGTGCCGGCATCGGCGAATCAGGCGGCCATGGCAAATTGCTGGCTGAAATCATCGTGCACGGCGAAGGCGAATGGGATGCGTGGTTTCTCGACCCACGGCGCTTCACCCAGTACGCCAACACCGAACACACCTGCCTAAAGGCGATCGACGACTACCAGAACGAGTTTCACTACCACCTGCCGCACGAACATCGCCCGGCATCGCGCCTCGCGCGTACAACCCCTCTCTACACCATACTCGACCAGAAAAACGCCGCCTGGGGCGTCGTCAACGGATGGGAACGAGTCCTGTTCTTCAAACCAGATGCCGACTTCGTCGACGAGCACAGTTACCGTTTTACTCCGACCAAAGCAGTCGTCGCGAAAGAGATCGAACGTCTGCAACAACATGTCAGCATGATGGAAGTTTCCGGTTTCAATCGTTATGAAATTAGTGGTGACGGCGTCACCGAATTTCTCGACCGGATGATTTGCGGACGACTTCCAATCGGGGTCGGTAAGCTGGGCCTGTGCTACCTGCTCACCGAGAAAGGAAACATTTTAAGCGAGGCTACCCTGGTTAAGCTTTCCGAAAACCGATACTGGTGGGGTTCCGCCGCGGCCGCGGAATGGCACGACCGTGACTGGCTGAATCGATTCAAACCGGACTCGGTTACGATTACCGAAATGGCGAGCAGTCACACCATTCTGGTAGTCGCCGGACCGAAATCTCGCGACCTGTTACAGTCGTTATCCGCGCGCAGCAACTGGTCGAAATTGACCTTTCCCTGGCTGCGCGGCCAGGCGATGTTTATCGGCCATGCCGAGGTAATCGCGATGAGCGTGAGTTTTTCGGGCGAGCTTGCCTATGAATTGCACGTGCCAAAGGAACAGCTCTACATGGTGTGGCAAATATTAAACGAGGCTGGAAAGTACTTTGATCTCGGTCACTTTGGGCTTTACGCAACCGAGTCGATGCGCCTGGAGAAGGGTTACCTGCACTGGAAGGCCGACTTGATATATGAACATAATCCCTTCGAAGCCAGACTCGACCGATTCGTCAAGCTCGATAAAACCGACTTCATTGGCAAACAGGCCTTGCTCGAACAGCTGGAGCGCGGACCGCGCAAGTTGCTGGTGTCGATGACGCACGATTGCGACATTGCGACTGCGCATGGAGGCGACCCAGTGTTTGCAGGCGAACAACAGGTGGGCTCTGTCACATCGGCAGGCTATGGTCATCGTGTCGGAAAAAATATCGCGTACGCTTACGTCAATCCTGACATGGCCGCCGTCGGTACCAGGCTTAAGCTCGGTATTCTTGGCGACCGATACGATGCGATTGTGGTGGATCCGGTATTATATGACCCTGAAAACGAATTGGTGCGCGCATGAGCGATGCCGCTAAGCCAAGGCGACGCCGGCGCGGTAGTCGTGAGGCGATGCGGGCGAAACGCAGCAAGCCCCCGGCGATTAATCCGGCTCCCGCCGGTCCGATCGGCGGGCAGTATCGACCCTTAACCAACACCCAGGTCAGTCAGATTTACGGTACCTCGATTCGAATGCTGGCCGAGCTTGGCATGGGCGATTCGCCTCATGCACTGGTCGATCAGGCGCTCAAATGCGGCGCGACCATAAACGATCTTGGTCGACTCTGTTTTTCCAGGGATATGGTCGAAGATATCATCGACACGGCCTGCAAGTCCTTCGTGTTCCATGGACGTGATGAGAAGTACAGCTTCGAAGTCGGCGGCGACCGCGTCTACTTCGGCACCGGCGGCGCCGCGGTGCAAACCCTGGATCTCGATTCTCACGTTTATCGCCCTTCGACCCTGGAAGATTTATCGGGCTTTACCCATCTCGCCGATACCCTGTCAAACATATCCTGGTTCACGCGCTGCTGCGTTGCCACTGATGTACCCGATATTTTCGAACTCGACGTGAACACAGCCTATTGCCTGATGAGCGGCACGCAAAAACCGGTAGGCACCAATTTCACCATCGGCGAGCATGTCGACCCAATCGTCGATATGTTTGACTGGATTGCCGGAGGTACGGGCAAGTTTGCCGAAAAACCGTTCTGTAAGGCGCATATCAGCCCGATAATTTCACCCATGCGCTATGGCGAGGATGCTTTTGATGTCGCCATGGCCAGCATTCGACGCGGTATGCCGATCAATGCCATTGTCGCGGCGATGTCAGGGGCGACTTCACCGGCGACTATCGACGGCATGCTCGCGGCCTCGTTTGCCGAGACCCTGGCGGCGCTGGTGATGGTCAATATCTTTGAACCCGGTTTCCCGATGATTTTTTCCAACTGGCCCTTTGTCATCGATCTACGCACCGGCGCATTTTGCGGTGGCGGCGGTGAAATTTCGATCCTTAATGCTGGCGCCGCACAACTCGCCAATTATATCGGGGTGCCATCCGGAGTGGCCTCGAGCATGTCAGACGCGAAGGCGGTAGATGCACAAATGGGCATGGAAAAAGCCCTGTCATCATTGGCCTGTGGTTTGTCCGGCGCCAATATGATTTACGAATCTTCGGGCATGATGGCAAGCCTGCTCGGTGTATCCTTCGAGGCCTTCCTGCTCGACAATGAAATGCTGTCTCACGTGTACCGCATGATTCGCGGTATCGAGGTGACCGAAGATACGCTGGCGTTTGAAGCAATGAAAAACGTGATCTCCGGGGAAGGCCATTTCATCGGTGAAACCCAGACCATTGAAGCGATGGAGCGAGATTATTTCTACCCGAAACTCGGTGATCGCCTCGAACCCACGACCTGGGCCGAGGCTGGTGCGCAGGATGCGTGGCAAAGAGCCAACCACGAGGTTCGCGAGATCCTGGCTCAGCGCCAGCCGAACCACATCGACCCCTCTGTAGATGCAAAAATCAGAACAAAATTTAAAATACTTTTATCTTGACATCACCCCGCCCGGTCAGAAGTCTATGCACCGGCGATTGTAGAAGTTCATCTGGGTATAGCGCGTGGCTGAAGAGGACAAACATCCACGCTTGGAATCATGATTCGATCACGAATTGCTCGATATGTCAGTTTCATTGACCAAAAGCATCTGGTATAAGAGCCACTTTCAGCATAACAACAAACCGGTGACTTTCAGATACCCTCGCCATAACGTGAATAACTCGCCGCGATGAATTTACTCAAGGCTGAGCAGGCAGTTCTCAACGGTATATATGCCGGAATAGCCTGGTTGATTCTCGATCTCGGTTTGTTACTGAAGGAACATGGGACACAGACATTTGCCACCCTCGTCTCCCAGCCGGAAATGATAGCCGGTAGCGTAATCGTAATCGCCTGCATAACGGGACTCTTCTATAAATCTCGGACGGCGGCCGCTGTGCTCTTTGTGCTCTTTCTTGTTCCACAGGTGTTGCGCGCCGCACAGGGAGTATTCCCGTCTACGATGATGATGATCTTCAGCTTGATTTTGCTTTACTTTTTTCTAGCCGCGGTGTTGGGCACTATAAAATACCATCAATTGATCGAGATAGACCAGGAGACAAAAAAGACCGACTGATTGCATGTGAGTCGATCATTTCTCGAACCAATCAGAATCTAATTCCCAAGACTGGTACGCTTGAGTTCGTTATTGGTTGGCGCAAGCTTCAGCTCCCAGGCAGTAGATTTTCTACTGCCTTATGCGACGAAACATGATTAGTCAAGTACACGCGTTTAGCGCACAACTATAGGAATCATCAACATTGGAGGGTCCAGAATGACACACAAAAAAGTAGCGTTAATTACAGCAGGCGGTAGTGGCATGGGAGCTGACGCGGCACAG